>JAFAUE010000384.1 GCA_019243475.1 Acidobacteriota bacterium
GCTAAATAAGCCCAAACGCCTGAGTGATTTACAAAGCTCAGCGAAACGTTTTCATAAAGCGCTGGCATCTGGATGGTATGCTACCGGGCCTGGAGAATTTCGTGACTTGGTCCACAAGTTCTACGGTAGGTGCGGCCAGCGCCGACGTATTGCCGGAACTTGGATCCATTCTTCTGGTCGAGGATGAACCGGATCTAGCGGATCTAGTCAGTAGCAGGCTTCGAACGGAGAATTTTGCTGTTGCGGTGGCGAGCAGCGTCAGTTCGGCGCTCCATTCGCTGAAGGGAATTTCCTTCGATCTCGTACTTCTCGACGTTCACTTGCCTGATGGAAGCGGTCTCGAGGTGCTCCAGAGTCTTGCAACCGATCCCGACGCACCGCGAGTGGTGCTGATGACCGGCTCCGGCACTTCCGAGACCGTGCTGGATGCCATTCGCTATCGCGCCCAAGAGTTTATTCGCAAGCCATTCACACTGGATGAGCTGGTAGAGGTAGTCGGGCGGTCAGTGAAGGCCGCGCGGGAAGAGATTGAAGTTATCTCGTGTACGCCAGAATGGCTTGAGGTTCTGGCGTCCTGTACGCGCGAGAGTGCTGCCAGAATTGAAGCATTCGTCTCGCATCTAGCCTCGGATCTGAGCGCAGATGTCCGGATCCAAGTTGGACAAGTCTTTCGCGAACTGCTCTTGAATGCGGTGGAATGGGGCGGAGGACTCAACCCGAACCATCGCGTGCGCGTGGCGTATGTCCGGGGGAAGCGATCGATTCAGTATCGGATCGCAGATCCCGGATTGGGATTCTCATTTCGGGAACTCACGCATTCGGCTTTGTCAGCAACAACCGACGATCCTCTGAGTTATGTGCGCGTTCGAGAGCGGCAAGGACTAAGGCCGGGAGGTCTCGGCATCCTCATGGCCCGAGCCATGGCCGATGAGCTTATCTACAACGAGCAGCAGAACGAGGTGCTGTTCATTAAGTATCTGTAAAGCCTTTTTCTCCTTCTAGCTGCAACTCCCGAGTCCCGCGGAAGTGTGGCGGTCACTCTCACGCCGCGCGCAACTCGTCCACAATCTTCCGGTGCTTCTCCTCGTCGGCCAGTTGGGCGTCGGTGGCGCGACCGATGGCAGAATTCACTTCGCCGCCGATCATGATCGCGAAACCTGTGATGTACAGCCACAAGAGAAGAATCATCACCGCGCCTAAAGACCCATAGGTCTTGCTGTAGGTATTGAAATAGTGCAAGTAAACCTTAAAACCAAACGACGCGACCAGCCAGAGCACCAATCCCAAAGCGGAACCCGGCGTAATCCAATGCCATTCCGGCTTGTCCAAATTGGGAGCGAAGTAGTAGGTGGTTGCGAATGCCACGAACATGAATACCAGCACTACCGGCCATTGCACGATCTTCCAGCCGACCACAAGCACTTGACCGAGACCCACATGTGCGCCGAGCCACTCGGCGGCGTCTCCTCCGTAAAGCGTCAGCCCCAAGGCACTGAGCACAAGGACGGCAAGGGCCAACGTGAGTCCGACTGCGACTGCCCGCTGCTTCCACATGGGACGAGTTTCCTTCACGTCATACGCGATATTCAGACTCTCCATAATGGCCGTCACGCCGCTCGATGCTGAAGTGAGCGCAGCGATAATGCCAAACAACGCTTTCCCGGCTCCGCTTGAGCGGGTCACTTCGTCCAGCGTTTTGTGAATCAAGTCTGAGGCTGAGCCGGGCAGCACGTGCGCGAGTGTCGTAAAGAGGCTTTCTCGTAGCTGTGTGCCAGCTCCTGCGAAGAATCCCAGAATCGATAGCAAGAACAACATCGCGGGGAAAAGGGCGAGCACAAAGTAGTAGGCCAGTGATGCCGAGCGCGTGCTCACGTCGTCATCATTCATGTCCTTCCAAACTTGTTTGCCTAAGCCTATTGGTGTGAGGCCGCCAAACTTCCACAGTGAAGGTTTATTGGTTCCCATGAGGCATTCTCCTTAGGGCCGACGTCCCAGTCGCGCCGACAGTGCGCTGTGAGGTTCAGCTCATCCAGCACAGCTCTCCCGAGTAGATGTGTTGCTGGTTTTCTCATTCGATGCGGATGGCTCGTGAAAGGCTTTGACAGCGACAGAGTTGCAGGGCTGGCAGTACCGCTGAATCGCATTTACTCTAGAAGCTGAGGAGCTTAGCAGCTCGGAAGCTGCGTTTTCGTGTATCCCCGCCTTTTCCAAGTTGGACATTTCTTCCTGCCCACATACGGAGTCCTGGTTGCCACGGGACTCATTGTTGGCTTGCTGGTCACTGTCCGTTTGGCGCACAGACAGGGGATTGACCTGGACACTATGTGGAACATGGGCTTGGTGGCAGTTCTCGCCGGGATCATTGGATCAAAGTTGCTCTACCTGTTCACGACCTGGCAGGAGCATCCAGATCAGCCGCTGAATCTATTCTCCCTCGACACCCTGCAATCAGGTGGAGTCTTTTCCGGCGGCCTGCTGCTCTCGATTGCGGTGTGCTATTGGTACGCAGTGAAACACCGGATGCCGAAGTTGAAGACTGCCGATTCCTTCGCTCCGGGCATTGCCATTGGACACGCGATCGGACGCCTCGGATGCTTCGCTGCCGGGTGCTGCTTTGGCAAACCGACGACGCTGCCTTGGGGCGTGATCTTCACGAATCCGCTCGCGCAGTGGGCAGGCACGCCGCTGAACATTCGCCTGCACCCAACGCAGATTTATGAGTTCCTCGCCGAGGCCCTCATTTTCCTGGTGCTGTTGTGGATTTTTCGTCACCGCAGCTTCGAAGGGCAGGTCTCGGCGGCGTATCTGTTCCTCTATGGCATTGCTCGTTATTTTTTGGAGTTTCTGCGCGCCGATCCGGATCGAGGATCGATGTTCGGCGGCGTTATGAGCGCTACTCAATTCATTGCCCTCTTGCTGGTCGTCGGCGGAGGAGTGATGTGGATACTCTGCCCGCGTCCGCAGGCAAATACCAGAACTCAACTCGCGACCACCGCCTAATGCCGGACGAGAGCTCGTCGCAGTCTCAACGTAAATTCCAAGTCACATCCGAACAATCGGGACGCCGGCTCGACCAATACCTTACTTCCGCGCTCGGGAACGTGAGTCGTGCGCGCGTGCAGGAATTGATTGAACAGCAGAAAGTTCTGGTCAATGGCGGGAATGTTCGTGCGTCATTGAAGTTGCGGGGCGATGAAATCGTCGAGGTTCTTGGAGAGGCGGAGCGACCGGCTCTCAAGGCCGTGGCGGAAGACATACCACTAGACGTTGTCTATGAAGACGAATGGCTTGCCGTCGTCAACAAACCCGCCGGCATGATCGTACACAGCGGTGCAGGTGGCGAGGATCGCAATCGCGGCACGCTGGTGAATGCGTTGCTTTTTCGCTTTCAGAAGCTCAGCGGGTTGGGCGGAGAAGCGCGGCCCGGAATCGTTCACCGGCTCGACAAAGACACGAGCGGATTGATGGTCGTCGCGAAGACAGACGAAATGCATCGCAAATTGGCGGCCCAGTTTTCCTCTCGCCAGGTGAAGAAGAGATACATCGCGATGGTCGTCGGCTGGCCGCCGGAAAAGGGAACGGTGGACGCAGAGATCAGCCGAGACCGTCTGCGACCTACGCGCATGACGACGCGCCGCTCAGGAGGGCGCAGCGCCGTTTCTCACTACCGGATCACCAGGAAAATCGAGAGCGCTTACGGAAAGTTTGCGCTGCTCGATGTTGATATCGAAACGGGAAGGACACACCAGATCCGCGTGCACCTGGCTTCGCTGCATCATCCCGTGGTGGGAGACAAGCTCTACGGCGCTCCCGCTACCTTAAGAGTTCAGCAAATCATGCACAAGCAGAAACAGGTTCACGCAGAAGAACTCTCATTACCCAGAAATTTTCTGCACGCAGCTGCGTTGCAGTTTGTTCACCCCGCCACCCACCAACGCATGCACTTTGAAAGCGGCCTTCCTGAAGAGCTTAAACAGTTTCTTAAAGCCATTGAATCAGGGAAAGCCTAATGGGCGTACGCTCTGGCACTTCTCTCAGTGAACCCCAAATCGTTACTGCTACCGTTTTAGCTCTCGATCGAAGAACTTTGCTCCTTCATCGTAGGCATGCACCCAGTCTCGCCACAGCAGCAAGTCGTGGATTTCATCCGGATAGATGATCTCTTCGTAGTGAACGCCGAGCTTCTTGAGTCGCTGCACTAAATCGACAGTTTGGTTAAAGGCAACGTTGCGGTCGTCATCTCCGTGAATAAACAGCACCGGAGAACGCCACGTATTCACCGACGAATCCGGCGAAGACGAGAACGCGAGCTTCTTAGCTTCTTCGAAATCCGGGGCTTCCTCGGCGTTTTCTCCCAATCGGAAAAGACGCACAGACCAGTCGTGCACGCCGTGAAAATCAACACCTGCTTTGAAGATGTCGGAATTTCGCGCCAGGCCCATCGCCGTAAGAAAGCCGCCGTACGAGCCGCCCCACAAGCCGATTCTCTGCGGATCGACATTCGGCAGACTCTGC
>JAFAUE010000367.1 GCA_019243475.1 Acidobacteriota bacterium
AAACTATCCGGTGGTGGCCCCTGAGATTTGAAGAAGGCGTATGAAACCTTCACCGGGGCAATCACTCCTCCGCTCTTCTGAACTCCGAAGATGAACGTCGAGTATTTTGGACCAAGCCCCGCACCAAACGTTAACGATCCAACATCGGCAAGCACACGTCCCACTATGGAGTTGGTTTTTCGGTGCTCTCCTTGCGCGCTGGAGTCTTCTGCGCGGGCGAGTTGGTGGACCCGAAAGCCACAACTATCAGAGTTATTCCGTATAAACCAAATCTGTTTGTCTTACTCTTTTTTCGGTGGAACAAAGGTCACCCCGTAACACGAGAACCAGCATCGTGAGCAATATACCCCCGTGGTTCTTAGAGGAATTCCCATCTACAAAATTGCCTACATCGCCGTAGGCGAAAAACCAGAAGCGAAGTCGATAAGCTTGAAAAGAATTGGTCGGGGAGAGAGGATTTGAACCTCCGACCCCCTGGTCCCGAACCAGGTGCTCTACCAGGCTGAGCCACTCCCCGACGCTAACAGGCAGGAGAATCGCCACAAATTCCTGCGATTCTGTGCCTTGAGTATAGCAGGAAGATTGGTTTGCCTTGCGCTTGTCTAACGCTTCAGTGGCACCCAGCCACTTGGCGAGGGCGGCGCAGGACCCGCCGTTCAACGTAGTTCCGTTATGGAACTCTGGCAGGTGCGTGCACCCGCGTTAGCCGATTGATTACTGCTGTTTGATCCAGGAAGCGCCGTCCAGTTTGATGAAATCCTTGGTGCCCGGACGGCCGGTGAGGCTCAGCCACAATGGCCCGCCTTCCGACCCGAGCCGCAGGGAAATGTCGAAGAACGGACAGCAGCGGTGCTCCTGAATGGCCCATTCAGAGACCATTTGGTACACGGCGGCGTCGCTGGGAAATTCGAATTCGTAGCCGTTTTCCAGCTCGCGCACGCTCTTGCGCAACCCACGCAGTTTCGGACCGAGTTCGTCGAAGTGCCGCTTCCGCTCAGCCGGATTGAGTGCCTGCACGTTGCAGTAGAAGGGCGAGGCCTTCCTTGGCTGGAGCTTGCCTGATGGCTGGCCGTCGTCAGCGGAGAAGGCTGTGCCAAGGCTTAGTACCAGAACGGGAATCAGAAGTGTGCTTGCAAATACAACGACTTTCATTTGTTTTCCTCCAAAACTGAAACGCTTAACCGACCTCGGTGCGCGCGATGCTTGTCCATAGTCTTCGCAGGTAGCAGTCGCGCTGTCTCGCCCTGTGCCGGACTACTTCCGGCTTGCGGGGGGAACGATGTTGTTCATGCGCAAGTACTCGACCAGCTGTCCGTAGTGGTCGTAGGAATGCGCGACGGCGTCGATGACGATGCCCATCCGCGTGCGATGCCCGGCTAAGGGAAGCAGGAGATTACCTTCATTCACGGCCGCTGCCGCGCGATGCAGGTACGCAAATGAACCTTTCAGGTAATCGACGATCTCGTCCTTGCTGCGGATCGATTCTGGCGCCGTTTCATCGCGCTCTCCATGTGCCGGCGCTTCTCCCAGAATGAGCGCCGCTAATTGATAGTTCGCTGCCGAGAGATGCTTTACTTGCTCGGCAAAGCTCCGCACTCCGGCGAATCCGCTGCCGCTGGGAGTGAACGAGTAGTTGTCCGCAGGCATCGCCTCGGCCGCCGGAACAATTTCTTTCTCTGCACGGCTGACCCAATAGTCGAGGGCTCTGCTCGACGATTCGGCTGCCTGCGCCATAGCCTGGGCTGCGAGAGAAGCGGCGTATACGAAGCATGCGATCGCGACGAGTGAGGCTTTGGTCATTTCTGCACCTCGATTCGTTAGCTACGTTAAGAGTTAAAGTCAGCTTTAAGACAAGAGAAATCGTTGCTCTCCGCTGCGTTCGTCCCAGCTTCTTTCCGCACACTTCGCCGCCGGACTAGCGGGGGTGTTCAGCTATGATTCGAGGCATGCCCATGACCATCTCCGAAGTTGCGCGCCAGATCGGGATTCAGGCTTCGACCATCCGCTATTACGAACGGATTGGCATTCTTCAGCCGGCCATGCGCATGAGCGGCCAGCGTCGGTACGACAACTCGGTGCTCTACCGCCTGGCACTGGTGGAGCGCGCGCAGCGGAGCGGCTTCACTCTCGACGAGATCCGGCAGCTTTTCTTTGGATTTCGAGATGGCACGCCGATCTCCGAGCGGTGGCGGAAGCTTTCAAAGAAAAAGCTGAGCGAGCTGGATGCCATGATCGAACAGATGGAGAGCATGAAGGCTTTGCTGCTGCGCATTCGCGGTTGCCGCTGCCACGCCATCGAGGATTGCGGAAAGGCTGTCTTTCAGAACCGCAGTGCGAACGGTTATTACTCTCGCAAGCAACGAGCTCTGAGCACGCAATCGCGGGCACCGCGCCGGACTTCGCGCTAAAGAACCAGTTCTGTTCGAACGCCGCGCACATTGCATTCTTCTGTGCTATGAATTCTTCTGGATGCCTGAGCCTCTCCTCCAGCTAAGCAATCTAAGCATCAGTTTTGGCCGCGTGCCTGCAGTGCGCGATCTCTCGTTGTCTATCTCCGCCGGCGAGGCTTTAGGTCTGGTAGGTGAGTCGGGCAGCGGGAAATCTGTTACTTCTCTGGCGATCATGCGGTTGCTGCCCGCGCAAGCCGAGGTTGCGGGCAGCATTCAGTTTGAAGGTCAGCAGCTTCTCACGGCAACGGAAGCCACGATGCGTTCGCTGCGCGGCCGTGCCATGAGCATGATCTTCCAGGAGCCGATGACCGCCCTGAATCCGCTGATGCGCATTGGCGATCAGGTCGCGGAAGGTGTGCTCGCGCACAGCAAACTTAGCCGCCGCGAGGCGCGGGAGCGCGCCGTTGCTGCGCTGAATGATGTCGCGATTCCCAATGCATCTGCGCGCGCCAGAGACTATCCCCACCAACTCTCCGGCGGACAGCGTCAGCGCGTGATGATCGCCATGGCGATTGTGAACCGTCCGCAGTTGTTGATCGCGGATGAACCTACCACGGCGCTCGATGTGACCGTGCAGGCGCAGATCCTCGATTTGCTTGCCGAACTGCGGGAGAAGTTCTCGCTGGCAATGCTGTTCATCTCGCATGACCTCGGCGTGGTGTCCGGAGTGTCGGATCGTGTGGCTGTGATGTATCGCGGGCAGCTGGTCGAAACCGGCAGTGCACGCCAGGTGTTCACCGCGCCGGC
>JAFAUE010000006.1 GCA_019243475.1 Acidobacteriota bacterium
TTGCGCCAGAGTTTCACACTGACCACCGCAGACCGCGAGGCATCAGGCTCGTGAGGTTCCGAATCCAAGCAGCCATGGCAGAAAAGGTTAAAAAGCTGGGGCTGCAACGGGACTATGCAAAGTATTTGTATTTTCTCGATAAAGACGGGAACGTGTGCCAGAAGGCCAAGTCCGGCGAGGGGAAGACGGAAGTGCTCGTCGACCACGCCGTCGATCGAGACAATCAGTTCCTCTACTTCATCGACAAAGAGGGTGACGTCTCGCGCTCGCCGCGCGTGATTCGCGGACGCAAGGACAAAGCGGCCTAAGTATTAACATCTTTTAGTGAGCGCAAGCGACGATTGGAAGCTGTTGATCTTCCGCGACGGCAAACGTGTCGTCGATGGTCGCGCGCTGCTGAGAGAACTGTCAGAGCTGCTCGATCAGCTGCTCTCCATCGCAGACTTCCATTGCCGACCTTCCCGCGAATATCTGATCGAAGCTCTGCTCCGCGCGGGAGAGCTTGAGTGCGGTCTCGCAGACTGCGACCCACTCGTACCATCATTTTCGCATTCCACGCTCGAGCAGTTTACCGATGTAATTGCCGATGCGCTTGTTGGCGGTCATGCGCCAACAGTGCAGTCATCTCTGCTGCAAGCATTCCATCAACTCGAAATTCCCGCGTCCTTGACGTTGTCGGCGCCGGAAGGCTTCTGCTACTACGCGTTACATCCACTTGATTACTGCGATCTGCTGGATTCCTTCTCTGCAGCTCCTTCGGCGGCGGCAGTGGTTGGAATCCGATCGATTGGAACTACTCTCAGTGCAGTAGTTGCCGCCTGGTTCCGGGCACGGGGCGTTCCGGCCCAACGCATCACGGTTCGCCCGACCGGCCATCCCTTCGATCGGTCACTCGCGTTCACGACTCAGCAGCGCGAGTGGATCAGACAACACAGAAATCTCACTGCCAGCTTCTTCGTTGTCGATGAGGGTCCCGGGCTCAGCGGCTCATCGTTTCTCGCCGTGGCTGAAGCGCTCGAGCGTGAAGGCGTGGCGGCAGAAGCAATTGTTCTGTTGCCCAGTTCGGATCCCGATTTGGGAAGTCTGATTGCGCCGAATGCGGCAGAGCGCTGGCGTCGCTTTCAGTACCACGGACTTAAACCCACACGCTACATTCCCGACGCCGCCACGCATGACCTCAGCGCTGGGAAATGGCGTGAGCGGGTGTTTTCTTCCCAGGAAGACTGGCCGCCTGTTTGGTCGTGGACGGAGCGCCGGAAATATTTGTCCGCCGATCACACGCGTCTGTTCCGGTTTGACGGCCACGGACATTACGGCGCGAGGGTTCGTAAGCGCGCGGAGATTCTCGCTGAAAATGGCTGGGGGCCGAAGGTTCAAAACGCGCGAGACGGGTTCAGCGAATGTCGGTGGCTTCCGGGGCGTCCTCCTGCGAGTGTAAGCAGCGAACTGCTGGCTCGCTTAGCCGGATATTGCGCGTTCCGCGCCGAGGCGTTCGGTCACGAATCGACCTCACAAACCGCTTTGGAAGAGATGGCGCGGATTAATTTGGAACGCACAATCGGAGCTTCGGTTCCGGTTTCGTTGCCGGTTGAGCGTTCGGTCGTACCAGATGCGCGCATGATGCCGCAAGAATGGCTGATCGTGGACGACAACCGTTTGATGAAGCTGGACGCGGCGTCGCATGGCGACGATCACTTCTATCCTGGAGCAACCGACATCGCCTGGGACATCGCCGGGACCATCGTCGAGTGGGAGCTTAGCGGCGAGGGTATGCAAGCGCTGGTATCGAGCTATGAAGAGTTGAGCGGCGACAAAATGTCGAGTCGGTTGCCGGATTACTTGTTGGCGTACAGCGCATTTCGACTCGCGTTCATGCTGAGTGCGGAAAAGTCGGTGGCCGATTCGGCAGAGAAGGCGCGGTTCTTACGCGAGGCGGGCAAGTACCGTGCTGCGTTGCAGCGGCTAATGCGTAGAGAAAAGCGCGCGGTCGCTCTGTTCGGCGATATGTGAAACCTTGTCATCCTGAAGCCCAATGTTGGCCGAAGGATCTGGCGCTGATGGCAATTCGATGGTGGCGTCCAATCCTTCAGCAGATCGGGACTGTCGATGGAAGACTTGCCGCCAGCAACGTAATGCCGCCATTCCCTGAGATCCTTCGCCGCCTGCGGCGGGCTTAGGACGACAGGTTCGTTGTGAATATTAAGTCAACCATGGGGAGGTTCTATCGGGACAATGCTCGCCACGCCTGTTATTCCCAAAACGGAATTAACAAAAAAATGCCGGCCTTGCGGCCGGCGTTGAGGCGAATAGAGTCTCTAGTTAGAACACGAACTTCGCGGAGACCTGCAGCTGCCGCTGGCTCGTTGCCGTTCCCTGGTAGGTTCCAAAGGTAGGCGAGGTGAGCGTGTTGGCAAACTGCGAGAAGTTTCCGTGATTGAGTGCGTTGAAGACTTCGAGGCGAAGCTTCAATGCCATTCTCTCCGTGATCTTGTTGTCCTTGCTGATAGCGAGGTCAAGGTTCTGCAGACCCGCCAGGTAGAGCTGGTTGCGGCCACTGTTGCCGATATTGCCGAGCAACGGCTGGGTCAACGGGAAGCCCGACGTGTTGGTGCAGATCGTCGCTGCGCTGGTTGAGGTGTTCACGCCACGAGCGCACAGGTTCGAGTATGGAGTGCCGCCCACGGCCGTCTGTAAGGCGTGAACGTCGCCATTGGCTCGCACCAGGCTATTGCCGTCAAGCAGGATGTCACTCACACCGCGCCGCGATCCAGCAAAGATCGTTACCGGCAGTCCGGAGCGATCTTCGAAAATCGTGGAGAAGGTGTAACCATCCAGCAGACGTCCGGCGAAGCCATGCATGCTCTTCGCGAATGGAACCTGATAGTCGAGGTTCATCACAAAGCGGTTGCGAATGTCGAACTGGGAATTGCCCTTGTTCGCAGTCAACGGCAGGCTTGGGTCCTGCAGGTTGGCGGAATCATTCACCAGGACGTTGAGCACGTCGGAAACATCGTCCGTGCTGTGCGCCCAAGTGTAATTAGCGTCGAACTGCAAACCGTGCGTGAATTTCTTCAGCGCCTCGATCTGTAGTCCATCGTAGTTGGATGTTCCCACACTCTGCACCTGGTTCACGCTATTGAACCGCGGATCGAGCCGGTTGTTGCCCGCACCAGACTCGGCCACGAACACGCCGCGCAGAGCGGCGAGGCGAGCAGCTTCGTCGGCATCGCTGGTGGCAGGAGTTACGGCAGCCTGCACCAGGTTCAGCGGAATAGAAGCCTGAAGGCGATCGTTATGCGTTCCCACGTAAGTCGTCTTCAGGACCATTTCCCATGGAGCCTGATATTCGACACCGAAGTCCCACTGTTGGTTGCGCGGATTCTTCAGGTTCATATCCACCGGCGAAACCGTTCCGAAGTTGCTCTGCGTGGCAGAGAACTGGCCGATACCGGCAATCGTGCTTGCCTGAATCGGCGCGGTCCCTGCAACCAGATTGGCCCAGGTGTTGCCACCGGAGAAGTTCTGGACGGTGATGGACGGGACAAAAGGCGCGGCAAAGCGAAGGTTCGTAATCGGGTTTAGGAAGAGGTAGTCGTAGGCGATACCGTATCCGCCGCGGAATACCCACTTGCCACGATTTGGATTCCAGGCCACGCCGAGCCGTGGAGCGGGATTCCAGGTGCGGTTGAAGGCGGCTCCGCCGAGAACAAGACAGCCTAGCTGACCCGTTCCGCCGGCGCCAAGCGAGCACTGCTTCGTGCGATCCAGGTTCGAAAGAACGTTGTTGCCTTCCGTAACTCCCCCGGATGTGTCGAGCCGGAAGCCGAGGTTTAGCGTGATGGTGTCGGTAAGGCGGTAGTCATCTTCCACGAACCATCCCGCGTCCAAGGCGAAGTTGTGACGGTTGGTGTTGCCGAAGTTCTGCGTCCACGTCGTCGGAGTTCCGGCTTCGAATGCAGCCACGCTGGCGAATGTAGCGCTTCCGCGAATGTTGGAGTCAAAGAAGCTATAGGCCTGGTAGCGGAAGGCATCGCCGCCGAATTTAAAGGCATGTTTATTGTGGACCCAGGACAGCGTGTCGCCGTACTGGAAAGTGTTCTGCAAGCGACCCTGGGCGATGATGTTCGATTCGCCAAAGGGATCGAATCCGGTAATCGTGATCTGCGGTCCGAGATTGCCCTGTACCGTGGTTAAGGGCTGGAATGCCGGCTTGCTGCGGCCGAAGGCAAAGCGGAACTGATCGACGATAGTGTTGGAAATTTGCGATGTGTAATTAAACGAGAGTTGACGAGATAAGTTCGTGTTTGTGGCGCCATAGTTCGGCAGGTTTCCGGCAACGAAGGTCAAGCCCGGACTGGTTCCCACGAACGGGTTGTCGCCGTAGCGCACGTAGAAGTTGTCCTTGCCGCCGCGCCAAACCTGATCGATTCGGTAGGACTCAGAGTGCGCGTTGCTGGTGTTGGGCGCCGGCGCGCTCACGTGTCCGCTGGGATCGCTCGGGACAAGGTCGTTCTTGAAGAGCCCTGCCGAGGTCGGATCGGTGATCCCCGCAACCTGTGCCGGTGTCAACACGGTCGCGGTCCTGGTGGAACCGTTACCGCGCGTGCGATCCAATTCCCAGTGACCGAAGAAGAAGGTGTGGTCCTTGAAGACGGGCCCGCCTAAGGTGAATCCACCGACATTGTTGACGATTGGAGTCGGAAAACCGGTGGTGTCGAAGTAATCGCGGGCATTGAAGTTGCGGTTCTGCAGGAAGTAGTAGGCATCGCCGTGGAAGTTGTTGCTTCCACCTTTGGTGATGATCTGCACCTGCGAGCCGGAGTTGCGGCCGTACTCGGCGTCGAAGTTGTTGGTGATCAGCTTGAATTCCTGGATGGCATCAATGCTGAAGGTCCCCAGCTGCGACGAACCCGTTGTCGAGATATCGCTGGACGTGATGTTGTCAATAGTGATGTTGTTGGCGCGTCCGCGCGAGCCGTTGGAGTTGAAGCTACCCGTGCCTAAGAAGGGATTGTCCTTCGTGACCGGCACGATGCCAGGCGAGAGCGTGGCAAGCTGCACCGGGTTACGTCCCTGGTTGGGAAGGTCGAGCGCGGTCTGCGCGCTGATCGATTCGCTCAACTGCGCGGTGGCCACGTCGAGCGTGGGAACGACTGCTTCGACGCTTACTACTTCGGTCGACTGGCCGATCTGCATCTTCGCGTCGATGCGCGTCTTTTCCGCTGAACGGATGGTGGCGGTTTCCTCGATCGTCTTGAGTCCAGCCTTTTCGATGGTGACGGCATAGTCGCCAAGGTCCAGCTGCAAAGCGGAAAACTCGCCGTTCTGGTCGGTTACCAGCGTCTTGGTAACGCCTGTCGCCGTGTTCCTGATTGTAATTTTTGCGCCGGCAACGACTGCGCCGGTGGGATCGACCACTGTGCCTTGCAAGTCGCCGGTGAGCGACGCAAAAGCGGGGATAGTTAGCAAGCAGCCCAACAGCAATGCCGTGAGCATGCTCAAACGTGTACGCATCAAGCCTCCTGATTGCTCGAAACTCTGGGGGTTGTCGAGTTAAGCAATGCAGATCAGAGGCCGTTTGCAGATGGTTATTAGTCCCATCGTAGGTCTCTGAAATCAGGCATTTGCGTGATTTTCCACAGTGTGGGACGAGGATCTGGGATGGATGTCAGTCTGAAATATGGAATTTGGAATGAAGATATTCCAGATATTGAAAATGCTCCCGTTCCTCCCAAGCGCTTATCAGGCAACGACCGCGAAACCTCAATCCAACCCATCCCAAAGTGCTTGTTGCCGTTGAAACGTCGATCGTAGCTGCCTTTAACGCAATTCTGTTTGGGCGGGTTTCAAGAACGGGAACTTCTTCGCATTCGCAACGCTGACCGTTCCGTCGGAGTGAAGGACATATGCTTCGCCACTCGGATCCGTCGGCGTGGATCGTATTGCGCCGGCATAAATGAGTTCGCGCCAGGACGCAGGATTCCGGCCGTAGTGCCGGCGGAATTCTGTCGTGATCGTCTCGAGCTGATGGATTTCCTGTTCAGCCGTGAGCGACGCCAGGTGCAAGGCGGCATTCTGTTTGAGACTCTGATCGGTTGATTCGTCGTAAACGTTCTGCCACAGGTAGCGCACCGTTTCGAGATTCTCGGGATTGCCCGAATCTCTGAGCATTCTCGCGGCCATGATCTTCAGCCAGGGATGCGCGTTGGGAACGCGTGCGCCTGCTTCGAATGTCTGGGCAGCACCGAGATAATCATGTTTGCCCAAATACTGAATGAATCCCAAAGTGAAATACAAATGCCAGTTGTCGGGATTGTTCTGAATGCCTTTGCGGATCAGCGCGATTGCGGCGTCGTCGTCACCTGCGCCGCTGGGTGGGGGCTGATCGAGAAACGTCGAGCCCCACTCGTATGCGATTACCAGATTCGGATCGAGCGTAGTCGTAATGTCGAGAAGCGGAGCCAGAGCCTTGTATTGCATTGAATCGTGCAGGTGCTTGCGGCCGAAGTACTGGACTACTCGCATCCAGTAGATATCCGCCAAGAGCCCGGAGTAGCCCAGGCTCGCGCGCTTCACGAACTGTGGCGAGGAGATGAACAGCACATCTTCCATGGAGTTGGAAGGCTGCACGCGCTGAATCTGCGTGAGGGCAAAGAGGCTCGCCAGGAAGCATGTGAGCAAGACGGCGGCCGCTAATGCTGTTGCACGACGGCTCATTTCAAATCCCGGCGCGAGAAGAGCAACAGAGCTGCAGCAATCGTCGCTGCGGAATAGCAGATTGCGTAGAGCGTGTTGTAGAGAACCAGTGAGGCTGGAATGAATTGATCGTGCGCTACCCGGGTCATCACGTTCAACGATGCCA
>JAFAUE010000127.1 GCA_019243475.1 Acidobacteriota bacterium
GGCGTTTACAAGTCCACCGACGGTGGCATCAGCTGGAAGAACGTTGGCCTCAAAGACACGCAGCACATCGGCGCCATCATCGTCGATGCCAACAACCCTGATACCGTCTTCGTGGCCGCGCTGGGACATGCCTACGGTCCCAATTCGACACGCGGTATCTTTCGCACTACCGACGGCGGCAAGACATGGCAGAAAGTCTTGTACAAAGACGACAAGAGCGGCGCGGTGGACGTAGTCTTCGATCCCAACAATTCCAACATCCTGTACGCGTCGCTGTGGGAGGCCTATCGCACGCCTTACAGCCTGAACAGCGGCGGCCCGGGCAGCGGCCTGTACAAATCGGAAGACGGCGGAAGTACGTGGAAGCACCTCACCGGCAGCGGCCTTCTCGATGGCATCCTGGGCCGCATTGGCATCAGCGTTTCAGGCGGCGACTCGAACCGGGTGTACGCTCTTATCGAGGCGCAAAAGGGTGGGCTCTATCGCTCTGACGACGCCGGCGAGAGCTGGACCCTGGTCAACGACGATGGACGCTTCCGCCAGCGCGCGTGGTATTTCACTCACGTATTCGCCGATCCAAAGTCGCCCGACACCCTCTACATTCTCAATACCGGACTCTACAAGTCCACCGACGCCGGCCGCACTTTCAATCTGCTGCCCGCGCCGCATGGAGACCATCATGGTCTCTGGATCGATCCAACGAATCCGCAGCGGCTGATCAACGGCAACGACGGCGGCGCGACGATCTCGACCGACGGCGGGAAAACCTGGACCTCGCAGCTCAACCAGCCGACGGCGCAGTTCTACCACGTGATGACCGACAACAACTGGCCGTACTACATTTACGGCGCGCAACAGGACAACTCCACGGTCGGCATCGCCAGCTTTGACGATGAGGGCGTGATCACGATGCGCGACTGGTATTCCGTAGGCGGCGGCGAGAGCGGATACATCGCGCCCGATCCGCGCGATCACAACATCGTCTATGCCGGCTCGGACTCGGCGTCGATCACGCGCTACAACCACGCCAACGAGCAGCTGCGCGACATCTCCGTTTGGCCGGAGGACACCTCCGGCGAAGGCGCGGAAAAGCTGAAATATCGCTTCCAATGGACTGCGCCGGTCATGCTGTCACCCAACGATCCGAACGTGATCTACACCTCGGCGCAATTCGTCTTTGAGAGTACCGATCAGGGACAAAGCTGGAAGACCATCAGTCCCGATTTGACACGCAACGACAAGACCCGCCAGCTGCCTTCGGGCGGTCCGCTGACCAAAGACATCACCAGCGTCGAGTATTACGACACGGTGTTCGCGCTGGCCGAGTCGCCCAAAAAGCGTGGGCTGCTGTGGGCGGGAACCGACGACGGTCTGGTCCATGTCACCCAGGATGACGGCTCGCACTGGAGCAACGTCACGCCGAAGGCAATGCCGGAGTGGAGCATGGTCAGCATCATCGAGGCTTCACCGTTCGACGAGAACACGGCATACGTCGCGGTGGATCGGCACAAGCTCGACGACTTTAAGCCCTACATCTTTAAGACTACCGATCTCGGAAAAAGCTGGACGCAGCTCACCTCAGGCATTCCCGAGGGCGCCTACGTGCATTCCGTCCGCGAAGATCCCAAGCGCAAAGGCCTGCTCTATGCCGGTACCGAAACGGGAGTGTATGTCTCTTTCAACGATGGCCAGCGCTGGCAGCCGTTGCAGTTGAACCTGCCCACCACGCCCATTCATGACTTGGTGATCAAGAATGATGACCTGGTAATCGCAACTCACGGCCGGGCTTTTTGGGTCTTGGACGACATCACGCCGCTTCGCCAGTTGACCTCCGAACTGGCTTCGCAGGACATGATCCTGTACCAGCCGGAAGAGGCCGTACGTCTGCACTATCCGGAACAGGTGGACACGCGGCGCCCGGTCGGACAGAATCCTCCGCCCGGCGCGATCCTGAACTACTACTTTGCTTCGGAACCAAAAGGGGAAGTAAAACTCGAAGTCTTCGACGCGAACGGCAAACTGATTCGCAGCCTCTCCAGCATCGAGAAGAAGGTTGAGGGCGAGCAGCCTCCAGAGTGGCCCGACATGATTCAACCAGCCACGACCATTCCCGCCAAAGCGGGCATGAATCGCTTTGCCTGGGACCTGCGCTATACGTCGCCGGTAAAAATTCCGAACTCGTTTTATTCCTCGAGCGGTCCGATCGGCCCGCTGGTTCTGCCCGGCACCTATCAGGTGAAGCTCACGGCCAACGGCAAGACGCTCTCCGCCCCGCTCGAAATCAAACTTGACCCGCGCGTGCACATTTCCGAGGACGATCTGCGCAAGCAGTCCGATCTCGATATGAAGGTTTACGAGTCCAATAACCAACTGCATACGGCGGTCAATCAGATTCGCGATATGCATGCAGACCTCGATCGCCTGCAGAAACGCTTCGCCGAAGACGTCCGCCTGAGGCCGGTGGTGGGAGCAGCCGGCGATCTGGCAAAGAAGATCACTCACGTCGAAGAAGGTCTGATCCAGGTGAACATGAAGGGCTCGGAAGCGAACCTCGCCTTCCCCAATCAGCTGAACGAGAAGTTCGATACCTTCATCCGCAGCGTGGAGAGCGCCGACGCACCTCCGACGAAACAGCAGTATGAAGTATTCGACTATCTCAACGGACAGCTGCAGACGCTGCTCGCGAACTGGAAGCAGGTGCAGGACAATGATGTCCGGTCGTTTAACGCGCTGGTCGAGAAGTACCAGGTGCCGTTCTTGCCGGGAAGCGGGAATTCGGGAGCGGTTGCGGCCGGAGGGCAGCAGTAGGCGATCTCGGTGCGGGGCGCGGCGGGCAGGTGACGCGCGTGAAATCGTCTGAGGAGAGGGTTCGCGTAGGTGTCTGCGATGGGCGCTTCCTCCTCTGAAAAAAGAGCACCAGCACAGTGATGGTCCGAATTCCCTGCTCTTTCCCTGTTCGGAGGAAAAACCTCGTCACGAAGACAGCTCCTAAGTTCCTCTAAAAACTGCGCTTAGCATGCAAATTCTCGGGAATCCCTCAAGCTTTCCCTCAGGTCGGGGCAAAATTCGCGGATTTTGGGCAGAATTCTGCATTTCGCGAGCGCCAAAGCAAAAAATTCCCTCAGAAATTCCCTGCTTCAGGGAATTTCCGCGATCGGCTTTTAGCTCATTTTTGAGGCGGCGAACGGTGGCTCGATCGCTAGGAAGAGTGGGAAATCCACCAGTTTTCCAGAGCGGCGCACGCGCTGCTCTGTCCGGAGCGGCGGCTCATTCTGGCTCCCAACTCGCGGCATCCTCCCCTCATCAAACCTGACAACAATACAGACACCTACTCCGGAGGGCGCAGAGTGCAGGGCGCTGCTGCGGATGTTTGTTTGGAGAGGGGACGGAGATGAAGCACGCAAAATGGGTACTATCGACAACGCTGCTGGCAGCCATGAGTCTGCCGGCTCAGACAGGTTTCGGCGGAGCCAGGCTGGTACAGAGTGCGCAGCCGGCGATGTCAGCAAATCATTACTACACTGAAGTGGCGGCGAAGCGGCGCACGGTGAAACGTCGTTCGACCAAGAAGTCGGCCGCAATCGTTGGCGGATCGGCGCTTGGCGGCGCGGCGATCGGCGGTCTTGCGGCCGGCAAGAAGGGCGCGGCCATCGGTGCCCTGGCAGGCGCGGGCGGCGGTTATGTCTATGACCGCAAGACGCAGAACAAGCC
>JAFAUE010000146.1 GCA_019243475.1 Acidobacteriota bacterium
TTTCAAATGCGTTTCAAGTTTCGGGTTTCAAGTTTCGGCAAAGCCTATCACCCTCCGCATTTTCGCAACGTGCTTTAAATTGCTCCGGCTGTTTTTGTCTTGGCCCGTATCGACCCCATCAAGCCGTTGAGGAGGCGCAAGACCGTCGAGGCCTTAATTTCGAGCGTCGTGAAATCTGAGATCGAGACATAGCCCAGAGCTACGGCGATTTCAAGCTGGGTCAACAGTTCGAGCAGGGAACCGCGAGCCTGGCCGAGAAATTGAACGAGTTCGCCCCGTGTAAGCCTTCCTTGTCCTTCTGCAATATTCGACACTATTGACACAACAGCCCTGCGGATCTGCGAAGTCAGACCATAGATCTCGTGTTTGGGAAAGGATTCTGAAGTCTTGTAAATGGAAACGGCAAGCGCTTTCGCTTCCCGCCAAACCACCAAGTCTCGATGCGTATGGGACATAGTCGAAAACTGGCTTTGCCGAAACTTGAAACTTGAAACCTGAAACCCTTCTTCTACGCCCTCGCCTTTCTAACCTCCTCCGTAAGTGCCGGCACGATATCAAACAAATTTCCAACTATGCCGTAATCCGCGATCTCGAAGATCGGCGCTTCGGCGTCTTTGTTGATGGCGATGATGCTGCGTGAGCCTTTCATGCCGACAATGTGCTGAATGGCGCCGCTGATTCCTAAAGCCAGATAGAGCTTCGGAGCAACTGTCTGTCCGGAGGAGCCAATCTGTCGATCCATGGGCAGCCAGCCGGAGTCGCAGATCGGCCGCGACGCTGCTATTTCGCCGCCTAGCGCTTCAGCCAGCGCTTTTGCGAGGTCAATGTTCTTCGGCTCTTTTATGCCCCGGCCAACCGAGACAATGATCTCAGCCTGGGTGAGATCCACGGCCTGTTTGGCTTCTTTGAAGATCTCGAGCGGCTTCACGCGAATTGCGCCGTTATCGATCTGCGCGGAAACTCTCTCGACCGCCGCGGCGGCTGCTCCCATTTCGGCTTTATCTACGCGGAAAGCTCCTGCCTGAAAAGTCGCAAAATGCGGCGGATCACAGCTGAAAGAAACGTCGGCGGCAAACTTGCCTTGAAACATCTGCCGGGTAAAGACTAACTTGTCGCCGTCTTTGCGGTAGCCGATCGAATCGCTGATCAGCGTGCGTCCCAGAGAGGCCGCAAGTTTAGGAGCGAAATCGCGGACCTGATACGTGTGCGGCATCAGCACCAGACGCGGCTGTTTGCTGGAGATGAATTGTTTGAGCGCAGCGACATATGCGTCGGCGGTGTAGTGCTCCAGCGCAGGAGCTTCGATGGCATAGACTTTCGCCAGCTTTACCTTCGCCACCTCCTGCGCAGGGCCATCAAGGTTTGAACCCACAACCGCGGCTTCGACCGTCCAGCCCGTCTCGGCGGCAATTGCTTGGGCTCCTGCGAGGGTTTCCAAAGAAACGCGGTTGAACTTGCCTTCACGTTGTTCGGCTACGATGAGAATTTCCGGCATTCAGCTTTTTCCCAGAGCGATACGGAAGAGAGAAAGGTCAATGAGAACTCGGTGACGGAGACGTGCGAATAGCTCGTAACAACTCCTCATCACTCTGCGCTTTTGGTGAACACTCCGTGTCCTTCGTGTTCGCTCTTATTTCTTAAGTTTTGAATTCCCAACGCGATAACAAAATATGCGCCGATGCTGTCCGGCAGCAGGAGCCACTTGTAACTTGTGGGCCAGCGGTGCGGCCAGAAGACGAGGAGGAGGACAGCATGCAGTAGGATGGCCGCACCGATTACGACAACAATTCGCGCTTTATGCGGCGCGATCACCTTCTGCGAGCTTGCGCTCTCTACCAATGCCTTGGCTCTTCTCTCCACGTGCAATCGTTGGCATTCGACGCAACAGGCGCATCACGCGGAAGCGTTCCACGTATCCCCATGCCGCCAGTGCGAGGCCAATCACAAAGGCCGTCACGCACATGCTGATGAAGAACGCTTTCCCGCTCCGGAGGTCCCATCCCACCCACAGCAACAGTACCCACGAGAAGCCAATCAGACACGCGCCGAGCACAACCAGTAAACGGCTCAGACTGCGTCCGTTCATGATGCGCGCTTCCAAATCGGGACCGTTGAATCCAAGGCGCTCATCCTCGTGTCGCAGCCGATCGTCGTCGAGAATCCCTTCTTCCAGACGACTCAGCGATTCGCGCGGATAGCGCTCTGGATGGAAGTCCATCGTGAAATCATGCCCGTGCGCGCGATGTTCTTCTTCCAATCTTCGAGGATCGCGGAACTCGCGATCTTCGGCCATGTGACGCTCGTCGATCCTGCTCTGGTTTTGATCGAGGCCGTTCTGCTCATCGAGCTGTTTCAGCCTCGTCTGCTCATCGACGCGATTTAGTTCATTTCCCTCCGGCAGTGCCATCTCATCCTCCTGAACAGCAGTGCAAGAACTGCATATTCAGTGTGATGCAAATAGCAAAATCTGCGCTCAGAGCACCCGCACTTCGTTTTTCAACTTCTCTACCAGCTTCTTTGCAACTTCCGACGGCGATCCTTCCAGCATCTCTGTTTTCTTCTGCTTCTGTGGTATGTAAAGCTTTTCGATCTTCTGCAGGTTCGGACCAACTGTAGACTGCACTTCCGCAAACGTGACCTTGCGCAGCGGCTTGTTTTTTGCCTGCTTGATGCCGATCAGAGTCGCATAGCGCAGCTTGTTGATCCCCGATTGAATCGTAAGCACCGCAGGAAGCGGCATTTCGAGATGCTGGAAGAACCCAGACTCCAGTTCGCGTTTGAGACGAATGCCGGAGTCGGTCTTGTCGATGCTCATGATGATGGTTGCATGCGGCCATCCCAGGATCTCAGCGAGCAGCACTCCAGTTTGCGCGTAGCCATAGTCATCCGACTGCAGGCCGGTGAAGATCAGATCGAACTTCTCGTCCTTAATTGCGGTAGCAATTGCTTTGGCTGTATTCAGCGAATCGAGAGCAACGAATTCGCTGCCTTCAAGGTGAATGGCGCGATCCGCGCCCTTGGCCAGCGCCTCGCGCAAAACCTGTTGCGCCCGCGCGGGTCCTGTAGTGATCGCAACCACCTCTCCGCTGTGCTTCTCTTTTTGCCGCAGCGCTTCTTCCAGCGCATACGCGTCCGGTTCATTGACCTCGTAGGAGACGTCTTCGCGAATCCAGGCGCCGCTCTCATTCAGCTTGAGAGGCGCATCCTTCTGCGGCACCTGCTTCATGCATACCAGGATCTTCATGATGGTTTGGGCAAACTAGCGAGTATAAACGAAGGGGAAGAGCGAACACGAAGAACACAAAGGGCACAAAGCAAAAGCGACTTCAAGTACGTTTTCGAGAGGAGAGCGAAACAACTAGTGAAAAGTGAATCCTTTCTCACCTTCGTGCCCTTCGTGTTCGCTCTTGATCTTGGCCCGACTATTCCATGAACGCGACTGACTGCACGCCAGCCACTTCGAATCGTTTGCGGCAGCGAATGTTTTTGCAGGCGACCATATCGTCTTTCCGGACCATGTACGACCGCGCTTTGGCGAATTTGGCCCGATCGCGCTCGT
>JAFAUE010000256.1 GCA_019243475.1 Acidobacteriota bacterium
TGCGCTGCTCGGAGCCAATGTTGCCGGTAATGGCTTCGCCTTTGGTGATGCCGATTCCCGTCTGGATGGGTTCGAGTCCGCGGGCGACTCTCTGGCGGTTGTAGCGCGAGAGGATCCTGCGCATTTCCAGTGCCGCCATTACCGCCCGCATGGCGTCATCGTCTCGCGCAACCGGCGCTCCGAAGACTGCCATCATCGCATCGCCTATAAATTTGTCGAGCATGCCCTCATAGCGGAAGACGGGCTCCATCATGCGAGTGAAGTAATCGTTAAGCATGCCGACGATCTCTTCCGCACTGGACTCTTCCGAGAGGCTGGTGAAATTCCGGATGTCTGAGAAAAGGACCGCCACCATCTGGCGGTCTCCGCCCAATTTCAGCTTGTCGCGGTCGGCAAGTACACGTTCAGCGACCTCCCGCGTGACGTATCGGCACAAGGTGCTCATCAACCGCTGCTCTTGCGTGATATCGTCAGCCACAACCACGAGTCCGAAATTCTTTCCGGAACGGTCATGTAACGGCAAAACGTACACGTTTACGTTTACCGCTTCATTGTCGGGCCTTATGAACTGCGAATGGTAAGCCTTGTACTCAGTCTCCTCGGCGTGTAGCACCCGACCGATGCCGGCGGTCAAATCAATGTTTTGCGCGGCATTAAAGTATTCTTCGAACGTCTCGCCGGTCTCTCCGGAAGCGAATATTTGCTGGGCTGCGCTATTGATGTAAATGACGCGCCCATCCGGTCCGAGCGTCACCACGCCGGTGCCGATTGACGTGAGGATGCTTGAGTTGTAGTTCTGCATGAAGCGCACTTCTTCAAACAGCCGCGAGTTCTCGAGAGAAATAGAGATTTGCGATCCCAGGGCGTTGAGCAACCGCTCATCTTCTTCCGTGAAAACACCGCCAACTTTGTTCAGCACCTGCATTACGCCGGCGATCTCGTTGGCGTCGTTGCGTAACGGCATGCACAAAATGCTGCGCGTGCGGAAACCTGAGCGCTTGTCGATCTCGGAGTTAAAGCGTGGGTCCTGGTAGGCGTCTTCGATGTTGATGGTCTCTCCAGTCAAAGCCACGTGACCGGCAATGCCGACGCCAATTGGCACGCGAATCTCCATCGATTCCAGTCCCTGCGCGACCTTCGACCAGAGGTCTCCCGTTTTGGGATCGAGCAGGAAGAGCGTAGCGCGCTCGGCATTCATGACCTCGGAAGTGCTGTTGACGATCTTCTTGAGCAATTCGTCGATGTGTAACTCCGAGGCTACTGACTTCATCACTTTCAACAGAGTTTCGGAAACCTCCATACGTTTCCGAATCTCCTCATTGAGCATCGCATTCTTCACCGCGATCGCGGCCTGCGCTGCAAACGCCTGCAGAAGGTGTTCGTCCTCAGCGGTGAAGGCGCCATTAGCTTTGTTGAGCAACTGAAAGACGCCGATGATTCTGCCGGTCGCGTCTTTCATGGGCATGCACAAAATACTGCGGGTGGTGTAGCCGGTACGCTTGTCGACTTCGCGATTAAAACGGCTGTCGGAATACGCGTCGGGAATGTTGATGATGGAACCGGTAACCGCCACCTGGCCTGCGATGCCTGCACCTATGGGGATCCTGATCTCCGTGATTCCGGCGCCCTGAGCCACCTTTGACCACAATTGCTTCTTCATGTGGTCCACCACGAACAAGGTAGAGCGGTCTGCGTCGAGGACCGAGGAAGCTCCTCGGGTGATTGTTTGCAACAGCTTGTCAAGGTTCTGGTCGGCGATAGCTGCCATTACTTCCAGCAGGACTGGAAAAAGACGCTCGTGCGTACTGTCTGGAGACGGTGCTGGTGCCTGCGCAGGGGTCATGCTGCCGGAGCACTCGGGGAGAGGGAGAGTGCAAGGGATTATCCATTACATGTAAATGAAAAGCAATCACTTTGCGGCCGTCAATCCAAGCTGTGCCAGCTTCGGCCTGTAGTTTCGCTTTAGAGTCCTGATAGTTCCAGAGAGCATCTGATAACGTTTGCCGCTCCATGGCGACCGCAACCCAAACCTTCCATCCAACGACCTCTCGCGCGCAGGGCGACATCAATCCATGGCTAGTCGCTATTGCCGTAATGAGCAGCACTTTTATGGAAGTGCTGGATACGACGGTGGTAAACGTCTCCCTGCCGCACATAGCCGGCAGTTTGTCCGCGACGACCGACGAAGCCACCTGGGCCCTCACGTCGTACCTGGTGGCCAACGCCATCATCCTGCCCATGACCGGGTGGCTGGCGAACTTCTTCGGTCGCAAACGCCTGCTGTTGTTCTCGGTGATCGGCTTTACCGCTTCATCCTTTTTATGCGGCCTGGCGCCGACCCTGCCCCTGCTCATCGTTTTTCGCTGCATTCAGGGTGCGTGCGGAGGCGGACTGCAGCCACTTTCTCAAGCCATCCTCATGGAGGTTTTTCCTCCCCAGGACCGCGGCAAAGCGATGGGTTTTTGGGGCTTGGGAATTGTGGTCGCTCCCATGCTTGGTCCCGTTTTGGGAGGATGGCTCACGGACAGCTATAGCTGGCGCTGGGTGTTCTATATCAATGTCCCGATTGGCGTATTAGCCGTTTTTCTGACATCGATCTTTGTCTTCGACCCTCCGTATATCAAGCGCTCGGCCGGGAAGATCGACTACTGGGGAATGGGATATCTCGCGCTGGGAATCTCCTGCCTGCAGATCATGCTCGACAAAGGCCATGAAGAAGACTGGTTCGGGTCCAATTTCATTCGCACGCTGTGCGTCTTTGCCATTCTGGGACTTGCAGCATTCATCATTCGAGAACTGACGACTGAGCACCCGATCGTCGATTTGTCTGTATTGAAGATCAGGACCTATGCCACCGGCGTGTTTCTGATGACGGTCCTGGGTTTCGTCCTGTACGGCAGTACCGTGCTGATCCCTTTGCTCCTGCAAACGTTGCTCGGATATCCCGCGCTGCAGGCGGGCATTGCGATGCTTCCGCGCGGACTCGGCTCCTTCATTGCAATGCCGGCGGTCGGAGCATTGATGTCGAGAGTGCGGCCGCGCTACTTGTTGGTCTGCGGGATTTTCCTGGGCAGCTTTGCCATGTGGCGCTTGAGTCACCTCAACATGGATGTTGGCTACTGGAATTTCTTCTGGGCACTCATCTGGCAGGGCGTGGGAATGGGGCTGCTCTTTATTCCTCTCACCACCATCACAAACGATCCGATTCCGCTGGAGCGCATGGGCAATGCCACGAGTATCTTCAACTTGATGCGGAACATCGGCGCGAGCATCGGCATTTCCATCGTGCAGAACATTCAGGCGCGGCATGCGCAGATACACACTAGTACTCTCAGCGGCAACGTGAATCCCAGCAATCTTCAGGCGCAGGGATTGGTCAATGGCATGAAGAGCATGATGATGATGCAGGGCGGAGCCGATCCGCTGACGGCGCAACGAATGGCCAACGGCACGATCGAAAACATCATTCGTCAGCAGGCAACCATCATGGCCTTCAACGACGTGTTCTGGCTGCTCTCCATAATTTTTCTCGGCATGCTCCCGCTTATCTTCCTGATGCGTCCCCCGCGGAAAAAAGGCGGAGCGGTAATGATGCACTGAACTCACAGCTGGCTGCGTTTAAGATGTACAGCCATGCTCCGAGCTCAGCTCAGAAGTTGTGCAACTTACTGCCCGATACTCTCGCTTCTTCTGTTTGTCCTGGTCTCACCGAACGCTCTCGGTCAGCAGTACGACACGCTGATACGAGGCGGCAAGATCGTCGACGGCAGTGGGAATCCCTGGTTCTATGGCGATATCGGCATCATTCGCGACCGCATCGCGTTCATTGGTCACGCCGACTCCCAGGTGAAAGCGAATCGCACGATTGACGCCACTGGACTTGTTGTCGCTCCGGGATTCATGGACATGTTAGGGCAGTCGGAAACCAATCTTCTGATTGATCCGCGGGCCGTCAGCAAGCTCACCCAGGGGATTACGACGGAGATCACCGGCGAGGGCGAGTCGGTGGCTCCTTTTGCTCAATCGGACTTAGTCGAGCAGAAAGATTTTTTCGAGCACTTTCACCTCAACGTCGACTGGGAAAGCCTGGACCAATATTTCAATCGGCTCGCGAAAGCAAAACCTGCGATCAATCTAGGCACATATGTTGGTGCCGGCCAGGTTCGAAAAAAAGTGATTGGGCGAGTGAATCGCGCGCCGAACGCCAACGAGCTGCGCGATATGGAAGAGTACGTGGGTGATGCCATGCTCGACGGCGCCATGGGACTTTCCACGGCGTTGATCTATGCTCCATCCAACTATGCCGCAACCGACGAGTTGATCGACCTCGCCAAGATCGCGTCCAAATACGGCGGCATTTACGCGAGTCATATGCGGAACGAAGGTGACAGCGAGACGAGTGCGCTCGACGAAGCCTTTCGCCTCGGCCGCGAGGCCAACTTGCCAGTCGAGATTTTTCACCTCAAAGTTTCCGGCAAGCAGAACTGGGGAAAGATGCCCCAGGTCATCGCGAAGATTGAAGAAGCGAGAGCAAGTGGGCTCGATGTCACCGCCGATCAATATCCTTACACCGCTTCAGCAACGTCACTCGGCGCATTGATTCCACCCAAGTACCATGAAGGCGGCGCCGAAGCGCTCGTAAATAGACTCAAGGACGCTAAGACCCGCCAGCAGATTCGCGAAGAACTGGAGTCCGGCACAAATTACGAGAACATGTGGCGCGGCGTAGGCGGACCTGACGGCGTTCTCATTATCTCGACGATAGTTCCCGAATTAAAACAGTACGAAGGCAGGACTGTTGCGGCCGTAGCTCGCATGCTGGGCAAAGATCCCTTTGACACGGTTTGCGACCTATTGATTCAGAGCAAAGACGGCATTGGCGCGGCGTATTTCAGCATGCAGGAGAACGATGTCCGGCTCGCGATGCAGCAGCCTTGGGTAAGCGTTGGTACGGATTACGGTGAAGTGGCGCCGGACGGACTTCTGGGCGAATCAAAATCACATCCGCGCGGCTACGGCAGTTTTACCCGAATCCTTGGAAAGTATGTGCGCGAAGAGCATGTGCTCCGGCTGGAAGATGCAATCCGAAAATTTACCTCTCTGCCCGCGCAGCGCGAGCGCCTCGACCATCGTGGGCTGCTTCGCCAAGATTACTTCGCGGACATCACCATCTTTAATCCCGAGACAGTTCTTGACGTTGCAACCTTCGAGTTGCCCAATCGCCCCAGCGTGGGAATCGAATATGTCCTGGTAAACGGAGTTCTCGCTCTGGAGCACGAAAAGACTACAGGACAGTTCGGCGGACGCCCGCTGCGCGGTCCCGCTTATCAGGCACGTGGCATTGCGCCGGAAGGACTGGCGCCCCGGGGAAGCGTCCGCGGCTTCGTGAGCGACGGCGATGGTTGGCCGTTGCCGCGAACTCGCCTGGTCTTAACCGACTCCACCGGCAAAGAAGTCGGCACGGGGAGTTCGGGACGAGAAGGGCAATTCGACATTCCTCTGGAGCAGTCATGCGATCGCTGCACATTGACCGCCACACGTCTGGGCTTTGCGCCCCAAACGCGCAAGCTGAACTACAACGGGTCAAATCCTTTGTGGTTCGCCTTCGCTCTGGAGCGTGACAAAAATGTCGAAGCTTCCCAGTAAGTTACGGATTTTTACCTGAGCTGCTGCAAACAAGTTCCAATCCCTCGCATCCCACTTTCAACCTTCTTCTGCAACTCTGGAACCCGGAATTGCGTATCGATTAAGTAGGTTGTTAGAGATGAGCAGCAGATTTCTCAAAGTGCAGATGTCAGTAGTCGGCGCGACCTTGTCGATCGCCATGTTGTTGTTTGCCGCACAGCGCCATGATTCTGCGCCGACGCCGCAATTCCGTGCCGTAATCGACCTGAGCACAACCACGAACCCGAGGGATTCAGGACAGACTCTGTTTGTAGCTCCAGCCCACTGGGGTGGGGTTTGGACCATGGACTCTATGCCGCCGGTGCGGCTTGTCGCTCCCCT
>JAFAUE010000083.1 GCA_019243475.1 Acidobacteriota bacterium
AAAATCCAAGACTTTCGCAATTTCGTTCTTTAGGAAGAGCCTATGAGCTCGGCGCCGAGCGCCAGAGATAAAGACCAGCCGGAGATGACGGATACGCTCCTGATGTCCCGCATCCGCGCGGGTGATGAAGACGCGCTCGCCGCTTTGCACGACCGTTACGCATCCGTTGTTTATTCGGTGGCGTTGCGGGTGCTCGGTGAAACCACGCAGGCAGAAGACATTTTGCAGGAAATTTTCCTTCAGCTCTGGAGAGAGCCGCAGCGCTTTGACTCGAGCCGCGGCAGTTTGGGCGCATGGCTGGCCGTCATCGCGCGGCATCGCGCCATCGACCAGCTCCGCCGCCGGCGTCCTGAATCGGACGTCGAGGACGTCGTCATCTCCGTCGACGCCGATTTGGAACAGACGACCGACCGCAACCTCGCCATTGCCAAGGTCCGCGCCGCGCTGGAAAGGCTTCCCGCAGAGCAGCGTCGTCCACTGGAAATGGCCTTCTTCCAGGGCCTCACGCATGCCGAGATAGCCAGCAAGACCGGAGATCCGCTGGGCACGGTTAAGACTAGGATCCGTTCGGCATTAATCAGTTTGAGAAAGGCGCTCGCCGCATGAGAGATCACCAGCAAATCAGCGACGATCTCGTGCTCTACGCCTTGCGCGAGCTGCCGCAAGAACAGGCTGCCGAGCTGCGCGAACACCTCGAAGATTGTCCACAGTGTCGCCGGGAACTTGACGCTATAAATTCCAATATGGCACTGCTGGCCCTTTCCACCGTAGGCTCGCACGCACCGCAGCGCTCGCGTGAGCGCCTGCTTGCAGCGGTCAGAAAGGAGCCTCGGCGGGCTCGCGGGTTTGTAATGCGGCGTCCCTGGTGGAGCTTCGTGCCGTCATTCGCAGCGGTGTTACTGGCTGCATTTGGATTGATGTTGTGGCGGGAGAACGTCACGCTCCGCCATCGACTGGAAGCAAGTCAGCAGGACTCGTCCCAAAAGCAGGCCGATCTGGAGCGCTCGAAGATGGTGGTCGATGCGCTCACCTCGCCGGAGTCGAGCCACTTCTCGCTCGTCTCGACCAAAGCGCAACCGGTGCCCGAAGGTCGAGCCAGTTATATGAAGAAGACGGGCACGCTTGTCTTCACCGCGCAGCATTTGCAGCCTTTGCCGCCGCAGAAGACCTATCAGATGTGGCTGATTCCCGCGAGCGGCGCGGCTCCCATGCCCTGCGGTACCTTCAAGCCCGATGCGAACGGCATGGCATCATTGGTGATGTCGAATATGGAGAAGGACATCACGCCGAAGATGTTTGCAGTAACGATTGAATCTGATGGCGGCAGCGAAACCCCGACCATGCCGATCATCATGGCCGGCGCGTAATCGAGCTGTCATCCTAGGCGCAGAGCTTCAGCAGGGCGAAGACTCCAAACCAGACCACGGTGATCGCGTGCCAATACCAGGTAGTGATGTCCACCGCGATGCGGCGCGATTCCAGGCTGCTGCCAATCAATGCGGCGATGACAGTCCAAATCAGAACAAGCATTCCGCCGAGCAGGTGGATACCGTGCAGTCCGGTAAGGAAGTAATAGAACTGGCTGCTGGCGCCGCTGCCTAGATAGATTCCTTGCGCGCGAAGCTGGCCCCACGCGAAAAGCTGTCCGGCGACAAACCCGGAAGCGAGAACAAAGCTCGCCATCTCCCAGGGCACTGCCCGGCGAAGCGTGGGCCTGGAGAGACCCAGCCACTCGTCCATAAGCAGTTCTTCGCGGAAATAAGTGCGCCGCGCGAGTTCCAGGGTGACGCTGCTTAGAACCAGAAGCAGTGTGTTCCACCACAACAGGTTGGGAACCGCGATCGGATGCCAGACCGAAACGTAACTTTGCGAGGCGCGGTCAAAGACTAACTGTGCGCGACGCCACATGTAGCCGAGCGAGATCGTCGCGAAGAGCCCGAACGAGGTAGTCAGCAGGACCGCTAAACCAAAACGTGCGCGGCTGAGGCGCTCGCGCGGACCGCGCCCTTCCGGAGGACGATTGCTGAATTCGCCTTCGCCACCTCCGCCAGTGGGCAGCTTGTGTCCGGTGCCGCGTCCGCCGGAATCGGGCGCGCTGATCTTCGGAGGACCGGGAGCTTTTACCGCTGGCATAAAACCCTGCAGGCGAGCGGAACCTATTCTAGTCGATTGCCGCCCGAGGCGTTTCCGTTCCGCGCCTGTTTCACCATGTCGAGGAAAAGCTGGTGCACGCGCAGATCGCTGGAAAGTTCAGGGTGAAAGGTGGCAGCCAGAATCTTCCCGTCGCGCACCAGCACAGGGTGATCTTCGCGCTCGGCGAGTACTTCGACCGATTTGCCGGTTCGCTCAATCCGCGGCGCGCGAATAAAGACCATCTCCAAAGGCTCGGTACCGAGACTCGTCGCAGACATCATGATAGAGCTGTCGATCTGGCGGCCATAGGCGTTGCGGCGAATTGCGATGTCCAGAGCGCCGAGGCTGGGCTGCGATGGATTCAGAACTTCTTTCGCCAGTAGGATCGCGCCGGCACAGGTTCCGAACGCCGGTTTCGTGGAGACGAAATCGCGCAGCTTTTCCAGAAAGCCTTCCCGTTCCAGGAATTTCAAGAACGTCGATGACTCCCCGCCGGGAATCACCAATCCGTCGATTCCATCAAGCTCTTCCGGTTTTCGCACCAGGACGGTGCGGACGCCCAGGCGCTCGAGTGCCCGTCGGTGCGCGTCAAAATCGCCTTGAAGGGCGAGAACGCCGATGGTGAGCGGTGTGGTGCTCATGGGAGGCTATAGGAATGATTGATGCCTGCCGACGTCTACGGATTCCTGATTTGTGATTTCGCGCTTTCGCGATTGAAACCAAATCACCCAATCACAAAATCACGCAATCACAAATTC
>JAFAUE010000079.1 GCA_019243475.1 Acidobacteriota bacterium
TTATGAATTTAACGGAGGCTGCCGTTACCTTGAGGATTCGCCGGAAGAAATACCGACTTGCAAAATGCAATTTCTGCGGGAAGTCCGAGTGCGCAGGCGGCTTCTCTCAACGCAACCTTCCACTGCTCAAGCTGGGTTGGACTCCGGGGATCATCGATGAAATAGATGTTTGCCAGAAAGCAAGGCACTCTCGCAACTTCCCGCAGAAAATATAAATAAGCCAGTCGGTTCGCGGATTGGTAGAGCGGTCCCAGCCAATTGGCTTCGCGTGGAACGTGCAACCAATCTTTGGCTTTGTCGAGCGAACCGCGAATTATGCGAAGACTTTTTTCGGAAGCAAGACACCCACCGGCGTACAGCTCAGCAATATGACTCTTGGCTTCCACGAGTATGCAGCCATCGCGGTGTGTGGCTAGGGCGTCCCAACACGGGCCTCGCTGCGGCCAGAAACTACGGAGGTGATTTGCGAATGCGCTTAACCCAACGACCCGCAGGAAATCCGCATCCCGATACTCGGCATATCGGCAGCGGGCAAGCGGCGATACCCATTCGATGTCCTCCGCAGTTAGATCGCCTCCGAATGCTGCTGCGATCGCAACGGATAATTCGCGAGGGCGCTGGTTCACCCATTGTTGAATTTGACGCTGGCTTCCTGCATAGGCTTTTCCGCTGCTATCAACGCGGGCCCGGAGTTTGCTGGGCAATTTCGAATCTATGTCGCCCATTGGCTTTTAGATAGTTGCGATCGTTGGTGCCGAAGAAGGGACTCGAACCCCCACACCCTTGCGGGTACATGGACCTGAACCATGCGCGTCTGCCAATTCCGCCACTTCGGCTCGGAAACGTTTGCGCCGCATGATGGTTCGTCTGTGGAGAAACTCGCGAACCGCGGGCAACTGGGCTGCTCGATTATTTTCGCCGCTGCACGAACAAAGTGTCAACGGCAGCTGCTGGCTGCTCGCTTCTGGCTGCTGGCGACAACCAAATCCTGCACTTAGCGGGCGACGGCGCTCCGTGTGAAGTAATACCGCGGTGATTTCAAGGCAGGAGGGTTGACATGAAGAAGAACTGTGCCTTATCGCTCCTAGCCAGTAGCCAGTAGCCAGTAGCCAGTAGCCAGTAGCCAGTAGCTGCTTTACCCCACGCCCACGCTGCTGGCTGCGCGGCGATTTGCATACAGCGGAAACTGTTCTGCCAGGTCGATTACCTGGCGGCGAACGCGCGCTAATGCTGCGTCGTCATTGCGACGCTCCAGCGCTTCGGCGATCCAGCGGCCGATTTGCTTCATCTCCGCTTCCTTCATTCCTCGCGTCGTGACTGCCGGCGTGCCGATGCGGACGCCGCTTGGCTTGAGCGGCGGATTGGTGTCGAACGGGATCGCATTTTTGTTGACCGTGATCGCCGCCTTGCCCAGTGCCGCTTCCGCCTCGCTGCCCAGCATGCCTTTGGCAAAGACGTCCACCAGCATCAGGTGAGTGTCCGTTCCGCCGGAGATGATGCGGAAGCCGGCATCCTGCAAAGTCTGCGCCAGGACTTTTGCATTGGCGACGATCTGTCGCGCGTAATCGGCAAATGACGGATCGAGCGCTTCCTTCAGCGCCACCGCCTTCGCCGCCATGATGTGCACCAGCGGGCCGCCCTGATGTCCGGGGAAGACGCTCTTGTCCACCGCCGCCGCATACTCCTGCTTGCACAGGATCATGCCGGCGCGGGGACCGCGCAGCGTCTTGTGCGTCGTAGTAGTCACGAATTGTGCGTGAGGTACAGGCGACGGATGAACTCCGCCGGCGACGAGTCCCGCAAAGTGCGCCATATCCACGAGAAAGATGGCGCCGCAGGCGTCGGCGATGGCGCGCATGCGGGCAAAATCAAAGATGCGCGGATAGGCGCTGCCGCCGCCGATCAGCAGCTTCGGTTTCTCGCGCTGTGCGATCTGTGCCAGATCGTCGTAATCGATGGTCTCCGTGTCTTTCCGCACTCCGTACGACACCACGCGGTAGAGCTTTCCCGAAAAATTCAGCTTGTGCCCATGCGTAAGATGTCCGCCATGCGCCAGGTCGAGTCCCAAAATGGTATCGCCGGGCTGGAGCACCGAGGAGTACGCGGCGGCGTTGGCCTGCGATCCCGAGTGCGGCTGCACGTTCGCGTGCTCAGCCTTGAAGAGCTGCTTGGCACGCGAGCGCGCAAGCTCCTCGACTACGTCAGTGAATTCACACCCGCCGTAGTAGCGCTTGCCGGGATATCCTTCCGCGTACTTGTTGGTAAAGACGCTGCCCGCCGCTTCGAGCACAGCTTCACTGACAAAGTTCTCTGACGCGATCAGCTCCAGGCCTTCGTGCTGCCGCCGCTGCTCGTTCTCAATAGCGGCAAATACGTCGGGATCCACTTCCGCCAGCGGACGCTCCATCCGGCTCGCCATTAGCGCGTCACCTTTTCCGCAGCAGACTTCGCTTGCGTGAAGAGGTAGAGATAGTCCGGCCCACCGGCCTTCGAGTCGGTGCCCGACATGTTGAATCCGCCGAAAGGATGCGCTCCCACCATGGCGCCAGTGCACTTGCGGTTGATGTAAAGATTGCCCACGTGGAAGTCGCGTTTGGCGATCTCCTTCTTTTCCGGATTGTTGGTGTAGATCGCTCCGGTCAGGCCGTATTCCGTGTTATTGGCGATTTCGAGAGAGTGGCGGAAGTCGCGAGCCTTGATCACCGCTAATACCGGTCCGAAGATTTCTTCCTGCGAGATGCGCGCGTCCGGAGCAATATCGGCGATCACCGTAGGCTGAACGTAGTAGCCGTCGCCAAGCTCGTTGGCGCGGGCTCCGCCCGAGATCACCCGGCCTTCGCGCTTGCCGATCTCGATGTATTCGAGGATCGATTTCATCGCGCCTTCATTTACTACCGGTCCGGTGTTCTTGTTTTCCAGCGGATCGCCCTGCGTGAGCCGTGCCACACGATCGCGCAGCCGCTCGAGGAACACGTCATAGATCGATTCTTCGACGATCGCGCGGGAGCACGCCGAGCACTTCTGTCCATTGAATCCGAAGGCAGAGGCGACCACGCCTTCCACCGCTGCATCGAGATCGCAATCGGCCTGCACGATGATCGAATCCTTGCCGCCCATTTCGAGGACCGTGCGCTTGATCCAGAGCTGTCCTTTGCGCGGAGTGGCAGCGCGCTGATTGATGTCGAGTCCAACTTCTTTTGAGCCGGTAAAGGCAATAAAGCGGGTCTTGGGATGCTCGACCAACGCGTTCCCGAAGGTCCCTCCCGATCCGGGACAGAAGTTGACTACTCCTTCGGGCATGCCCGCTTCCTGCAGGACCTCGACGAACTTCGCTGCGATGGTCGGCGAGTCGCTCGAAGGTTTGAGGATGACCGTATTGCCGCAGACGATTGCAGCCGACGTCATGCCGGCCATGATCGCGAAGGGGAAGTTCCACGGCGGGATCACTGCTCCAACGCCGAGGGGGATGTAGAGCAGTTCGTCGCGCTCGCCGGGAAGCTGGACAGGCGTCTTTACTCGCGAGAGCCGGAGCGCTTCGCGAGCGTAAAACTCGAGGAAGTCGATGGTCTCCCCGGTGTCGGCGTCTGCCTCCACCCAGTTCTTGCCCACTTCGTAAACCATCCAGGCATTGAACTCCAGCCGGCGCGATTGGATGATCTCGCTGGCATTCAGCAGCAGCGACGCGCGCTCTTCCCACGACGTGGTTCTCCAGCTCTCGAAAGCCTTGAGCGCAGCCTGCATCGCCGGCTCGACGTGCTCAGCCCCCGCCTTCTGATGAATGCCGACCACCTCCGACGGCTTTGCCGGATTGAGCGACTTGATCTTCTCTTTAGTGCGCACCATGTCGCCGCCGATCACGAGGTCGTACTCGGTCCCCAGCTGGGCGTGTACTTTGCGCAGCGCCTCGCGCATCGCCCGGGCGTTTTCCGGATTATTGAAATCGATGTAAGCAGTGTTGCGGAATTCGCCTTGCGGTGAACGCAGAGAAATCGCAGGAATGGTTTCGATGGTAGCTGCCATGGGTGAGTCCTTAGAAGGGATTGCGGGACAACCTCTTAGTTTACGAGCGGGAGGGGAGTTGGGCAATTGGGCGGATGAAGCAATAAGCAATAGGCAATAGGCGATAGGCAACTAGCAACAGATCGCCGATCATGCCGAATAAGCGACTTGGACTAAACGCCGCTGTGGCGTAAGGTTTCGACGCGATGAAGGATTTTCGCTTACTACAGGTTTGGCAACGAGCACATAAGCTTTCGCTCGCGATTTATAAGGTCACAGGCAGTTTTCCGGTTGATGAACGATTTGGCCTGACAAGTCAGGTGCGACGCTGCGCAGTTTCGATCGAAGCAAATATTGCCGAGGGCTGTGGACGCGGCAGCGATCTAGAATTCCGGAAGTTCCTTTACGTTGCTCTTGGGTCAGCGTCCGAACTCGATTGTGAGCTGCTGTTAGGTCACGATCTCGGTTTCTTGTCGAAACACGATTACGAGCAGATTCTGACGGAACTTAAATCGTTGAAAGCCATGCTCTCAACGCTGATTCGGAAGATCACAGCAGACGGTCGTTGAATCAAATCGCTTATCGCTTATCGCTTATCGCTTATCGCCTATTGCCTATTGCTTCGCGCTTATTGCTTCTCGCTTAGTGCTTCTCGCCTATCGCCTATTGCCCTCTTGCCTACCGCCTATCGTTTATTGCTTCTCGCTTATTGCCTACCGCCTATTGCTTATTGCTTATTGCCTATTGCTTATCGCCTATTGCCTATCGCCTATCGCTTATCGCCTCTTCCCTATCGCCTAGCTCCGCACCGCCTTATATACTGGACGTTTAACCGTTCATCATCATTTCCCTCATGCGCACGTCCCCTGTTCTCCGCTTACTCGCAGCCGCACTCCTCGCACTTTCGATCTCCGGTTGTCTGGCTCGGACTCGCGCCGTTGAGCAGCGGCAGGTGAACACCTCCAATCTTCTTCAGGCAACGCTGGCGCAGCTGGTTGACAAGATCAATTCTGAAGCCAAGCAGATTCACTCGGTAAACGCTACCGTCGAAATCGCGACTTCGATCGGCGGGGCCAAAAAGGGACAGGTCACCGACATTCAGCAGATCAAGGGATACATTCTCGAAAAGGATCCCGACCTGCTGCATGTAATCGGGCTGCTGCCGCTCGTGCACTCCCGCGCCTTCGACATGGTGAGTGACGGGAAACGATTCAAGCTGTCCATCCCGCCACTCAACAAATTCATCACTGGCTCATCGGATGAACCGGCCACGCCCTCAAAGAACACCCTCGAAAACCTTCGCCCGCATGTTTTCTTTGATTCGCTGCTGCTGCACGAGATTCGTCCGGACGAGATCGTCGTCTTAGAGCAGGGCACGGAGGTCATCCAGGATTCACGCAATAAGAAGAAGACGTGGCAGATTCCGGATTATGTAGTGGATGTGATTGAGAAGAGCGGAGAGTGGTGGCGCCTCGAGAGGAAGATCACGTTTGAGCGCACCGAGCTCCGGCCGCATCAGCAGATGATTTACGACGTCGGCGGGCAAGTCGCAACCGAAGCCACCTACGACAACTTCACCAACTTCGCCGGCGTGAACTTTCCCGCGCAGATCACGATCGTCCGCCCAAAAGAGGAATACACGATCGTGCTGACCATCGAGAAGCTCGAGGTCAACCCCCCACTCAACGACGACCAGTTCGCGCTGCAGCAGCCCCCAGGCGCGCAGCTGGTGACGCTGAAGTAGACCCAGGCAAACGGAAGCACATCGCCCGCACGCTGAAGTCTTGCTGTGCCGAAGAGTCCGTCAGCCGGCGACACTTCGCTGCCGTTGCCAGTTGCGTCTTCGCCGTGGTCAGGCGACGCCTGCTACGTTTGACAAGCGATATTCTTCGCGGTAGCAGGGGATCCATGAACAATGAAGAATCTTTAGACCCCGACCAACCCCTGCCGGAGCCGGAATCCGCCCGGCAAACGAATGATTTGCCCCCGCTGCCGACCTCGGCAATTCAGAAGCGCATCGAGGAGGTCGAAGCTGAGACTCGTCATGAAAACAAATGGAATGAGTTCGGGCGCAAGGCAATGGACCTTGAAAAGTTGAAGCGGGCAAACCGTGCTCGACGATGCAGTCACGTGAAGAGTGATGGTAACGACTGCAAGGCGCCGGCGTGGGGAAACACAGACTTCTGCACCTTTCACACGCGTTCTTACGATTTAGACGGGGCACGCGGAATGAGGATCAGCCTGCTTGAGGACAAAGAGACCATTCTGCTCACTCTCAAACAGATCATGACCCAGGTGATCAATCGCAACTTGGACTATCCGACTGCAAGTCTGCTGCTGCGAGCGGCGCAAATTGCAAGATCGACCCTCAAGCCCAAGCGCGTGAAGGCGCACCCGAAGGTGAGCCACGCTCCGCAGAAACCACCGGCCGAACCGCAGATCAGCGAAGAGGAACTCGATGCCGAGATTGCAGAGTTGCAAGAGATGCTGGCGCGACTGCCAAACAGGAACGTGTAGTCAGTCTCGCGTGCCGCGTCGGGGTTACTCCGCGCAAAATTGGGGTAACGCCGTGGAATTTCCGGCGTAACGCCGTGGAAATCGCGGGGTAACGCCGTGCAAGAATCGGCGTAACCCCGAGGAAAAAGCGTTGGGATACAGGTCGGTGATACTTTTGAACTAAGAGTCAAGCGGGCATTTTAAGCTCTTCGGATTGAGAGACTTAACGAGAGACAAAGGAGGCGGTGACATCAGTGGAGATGCAGGTAGGCTATCCGCTTCGCCTACGGACTATGCGTATGCTGATTGTGGTGCACTAGAGTTTGGTGTTGCACCAAAAAACGTCAGTCCAGAGCCTTGCGGAAACCTGCTCAGCCTTGTTATAAATGAATTCGACATTAACGGTTGGCACTCAGCCGGAGCGAGTAAAGACAGGGTCGGGAATTTTGAGTCCGACAAGCTCTCCGGGACATCTGATACTAAGCCGATAAAAGGCAAACTCCGGCGCCAAGGCCGGAGTGAATTCAGAGCAAATCCGCTGAGGCGGAATCCAGGCTCTGAAGGGTTTTTGCAAGTCGCAACAACCTCCGGATAGGTTCTTTTAAGCAGCCAACGCGCTTTCGCGCGAATTTTGTAATTGTGGAATCTTGCAATTGCCGAATTTGATAATTTTGTAATTCGAAGCCGGCAGTGAGGATTTTCAATTGCGAAATTACGAAATCACAAAATCGCGAAATTCCTGAGGTGTTCCTCCGCAGTTAACGCCGCACATTGCGCGCTGCAGGTTGACACATTGTGAACAGCTGCGGTAAGTTTGAAAGGTTCGTCTTCACGCGCCAAACGGCCCTGTAAAGACGCACAAGTTTCGAGGACTCGTCGTTCCGTTTTCGGGATGACGGTTCCGACTGAAACGCGCCCGCCTAGGCGGGATGCGCATTCGGTCTTTGACAACAGGTTGAACGTGCCAGTCGTGAGATTATTCTGCCCCTGACTCGGGAGAGTTGAGGGTGAAGAATCGTGAGCGCTATCAAGCGCGAAACGATTCTGAGGGCGCAGCGGCTCCGCCGCGGAGCCCTTGAAATAACGGAACGCTTGAGCTGTAAGTTCGAGCGATCTCACAAAGTATGCTGTCTCGCCTTTCGAGCGCGAGACAGTTTTGCAGTCCTCCTACTTCCGTCGGAGGCTGCAAATCAGGTTTCAAACGAGAGTTTGATCCTGGCTCAGAATCAACGCTGGCGGCGTGCCTAACACATGCAAGTCGCACGAGAAAGTGGAGCAATCCATGAGTACAGTGGCGTACGGGTGAGTAACACGTGACTAACCTGCCCTCGAGTGGGGAATAACTTCGGGAAACCGAGGCTAATACCGCATAACATCTTCCGGGTGAGATACCGGTTGATCAAAGCAGCAATGGGCTTGAGGAGGGGGTCGCGGCTG
>JAFAUE010000194.1 GCA_019243475.1 Acidobacteriota bacterium
ATCTATGGAACAGCAGCAGACTGAAGACGCTCCGCGCTTCATTGAACAGCACTCGCAAATGGAAACTTCCAACCCTAGTTTTCGCTTTGGCGCATTGATTGTCGCCCTGCTTGGGTTTATTGCTCTTTTTGGCTATGCCATGCACGAACGCAATATCGCCAGCGATCTCGCCAGTCAAAATCAGCAAACCAGCGCGGCGTTGAAGGACACGCGCTCCCAAATGGACGCACTGAACGCCAAGTTGGACGGGCTCATCAACGCGCCGTCGACGCCTGTTTCGCGGCCCGCGGCTGCACACGCAACCCGCGCTCATGCTGTGGTTCGTCATGCCAAGCCGGATCCACGCTGGGCGAAAGTGCAGCGTCAGCTGGACGCACAAGGCAAAGCCATCGACCAGACGCGCAGCGATCTCGCTTCAACGCGGACAGATCTCGATTCCGCCAAGACAGAGCTTTCCGGTTCGATTGCTCGAACGCATGACGAATTGGTCGTGCTGCAGAAAAAGGGCGAACGCAGTTATTACGAGTTCGATCTGAGCAAGTCGAAGCAGTTCGCGCACGCCGGCCCGGTGGGGATCAGCCTGCGGAAGGCGAATACGAAACATCAATACGCGGACTTGGAGCTGTTGGTAGACGATCGCCAGGTCTCGAAGAAGCACCTCGACCTTTACGAACCGGTGGTCTTCTATCCAGACGAGGAGCATCAGCCCCTGGAACTTGTGGTCAACAGCATCAGCAAGAACCATATCCATGGGTACATCAGCATTCCAAAGTATCGTGCGTCTGAACTGACCGCGATGGTGAATAGTCCGACGCAGGAGCAGGCCTCGGTCGCCTCGCCATCCGCAGGCAACAATCCCCAGCTGCGACGACGATAACGATATTCGCTGCAGTTGCGGACACGAACCGGTCTGCTAAGGTCGCAGAGGGCGGTTGTTAAGTCTTAACGATTTGCCCTCCGCATCTGTCCAAAATGGGCCGCATGGCTTACACTGCCCAGTCCAGCCATGCGGCCTTTGTTTATCCTTCTGCTCGCCTCGGTGACATCTCTGGTGGCCCAGAGTTATCCCGCGACCGAGGCCCACCCCGCAGCCACAGTTCAGGAAAAGCTCGGATATCCGGCCTCTGCGCGGCTGCTCATCATCCATGCCGACGACTTCGGCATGGCGCACTCTGTGAATCGAGCAATCACACAAGCACTCGAAAATGGTTGGGTCACATCGGCCAGCATATTGGTTCCTTGCCCATGGCTACCCGAAGTAGCAACTTGGACACGCTCCCATTCACAATCCGATTTGGGAATTCATCTCGCGCTCAACAGTGAATGGACCGGCTTTCGCTGGGGCCCGGTGAGCTCAAAAGACAAAGTCCCGACTCTATTGGACGCGCAGGGATACCTTCCTCTGCTGGAAACACAGGTTGCGCAGCAGGACAAGCCTGGCGAAGTCGAGATTGAGCTGCGCGCGCAAATCGATCGCGCTCGCAATTTAGGCATTCCATTGTCCCATTTGGATACTCATATGGGAGCTCTGTTGGGCACACCCGATCTGATTGAGGTCTATCGCAGACTTGGTCGGGAGTACCGCCTGCCCATCCCCCTAAAACGCGCCTCACACACCGCAGACATAACGTTCACTCCTTCTGAGGGCCTGGTCGATGAAGTCGTGCAGCTTTCACCCGGCGTTCCACCGGACCAATGGCTTATGGCCTATGAGAATTTGTTGAGTCCGCTGGGACCCGGAGTGTACGAACTGATCGTCCATCTCGCCTACGATGACGACGAAATGCGCGGGGCAACCTCCGACCATCCTGATTGGGGAGCCGCATGGCGGCAACATGATTTCGATACGGTAAGGAGTCTGGAGTTCAGGCAGTTCTTGAAAGACCAACGATTTGTGTTAGTGACGTGGAAAGAGTTATCAAAAGCGATCGGAACCAATCCGCAGTAGCGAAGCCAGTGAGACAAACGAAGGAGGCAATCTTGCCCTCATTATTCAAATCATCATTGATTTGGGTTCTCAGTTTTTCATTCCTGCAATACGGCAGCGCACAACAATCTACGAATACACCCGTTGCGAATGCCAAGACGTACATCGGCTATACCACGGAGTCTTCGCGCGTTGAACAAGATTGGGAGCAGAAGTTCCGTGCCATTCCTGAGCCGGACAGGCTGCGGGAAAACATGCGCCGGCTGAGCGCGTATCCGCATCATGTGGGCTCTGCATACGACAAAGACAATGCAGAGTGGATGTTGGCTCAATTCAAATCATGGGGCTTCGATGCGCAGATTGAAAACTTCTATGTGTTGTTTCCCACACCGAAGGAGCGGTTGCTCGAACTTGTCGCTCCCACTCGATATCGTGCCAAGCTGCAAGAACCTCCGGTCGCCGGCGATTCCACTTCAGGACAAACGGCGCAGCAACTTCCCACCTACAACGCATACTCCGCCGATGGAGACGTAACTGGACCGCTCGTGTATGTGAACTATGGCATGCGCGACGATTATGAGCAGCTCGAGCGCATGAATATTTCAGTCAAGGGCGCGATTGTGATCGCTCGCTACGGGGCGGGATGGCGCGGAATCAAGCCCAAGGTCGCATACGAGCATGGCGCAATCGGCTGCATCATCTATTCCGATCCCGCCGATGATGGTTACATCCCCGGCGACGTCTTCCCCAAAGGGGCTTACCGGCCGAAGGAAGGCGTGCAGCGTGGCTCAGTAGAAGACACTTTCTATCCGGGCGATCCCCTGACTCCCGGTGTAGGCGCCACCAAAGACGCCAAGCGACTGCAGATATCCGAGAGCCAGGTCATCCAGAAAATTCCCGTTCTTCCCATTTCCTATGAAGACGCGCAACCGCTGCTGGCTGCTATGGGCGGCGAAGTCGTGCCGGAAAAATGGGCTGGGGCGCTGCCCATCACTTATCACATGGGCCCAGGCCCGGCTAAAGTTCATCTGGTGATGAAGTCGAACTGGGACATCAAGCCGCTTTATGACGTCATTGCTCGCATTCCTGGATCGACCTATTCCGACGAGTGGGTGATTCGCGGTAACCACCACGATGCCTGGGTGAACGGCGCCGATGATCCCATTTCGGGAGCCGCTTCGGTTGTGGAAGAGGGCCGTGCTCTGGGAGAACTGCTGAAGCAAGGCTGGAAGCCGAAGCGCACGATCATTTACTGCGCCTGGGATGGAGAAGAGCCCGGCCTGCTCGGCTCAACCGAGTGGGTCGAGACGCATCTGCAGGAGCTGCGTCAGCATGCCGTGATGTACGTGAACTCCGATAGTAACGGCCGTGGTTATTGGCGCGCTTCGGGAGACCATCGCCTGGAGCGTTTTATCAACGATGTGGCCCGCGACGTTCCCGATCCGGAAAAGCCCAATTTATCCGTTTGGCAGCGTGCTCGCTTCCAGCGTCTCGCCCGCGCTGCTAACTCCGACGACCGCGGCGACCTGCGCCACTCGAACGAACTGCGCATTGGAGCGCTCGGCGATGGTTCCGACTATGCTCCTTTCCTCGACCACGCCGGGGTAGCCGCACTCAATATCGGCTTCGGCGGTGAGGGAGGCGGAGGTGTTTATCACTCGATCTATGACGATTTCTACTGGTACACGCACTTTGCCGATACGAAGTTCGTGTACGAGCGAGCTCTGGCGCAATTGGCTGGGATGTCCGTGATGCGTATGGCCGACGCTGACTTGATTCCGCTGAGCTTTGGCGACGCTGCGGACACGGTTGGCCGCTATGTGAAGGAAGTTGAGACGTTACTCAAGACCGAGCAGGACAAACAGCGGGAAGTTAATTTGGAACTCGACGAAGGAGTCTATGACGCCACTTCCGATCCCGAGCACCCCACTGCCGCTCCGAAAAAGGAAGAGGTCGCGCCCTTCATCAATTTCGCTCCACTGGAAAACGGCAGCGCAGCGCTGAAGCACAGCTCTGAGCATTTCGAGCGCGCACTGGCCAAGGCACAACAACAAGGCGGCTCGGCTTACGGCAACAGCGCAGTGCAGCAGCTCAACCAGAAACTGCTCGAAGCGGAACGCGGCTTCCTCGATGAGCAGGGGTTGCCGGAGCGGCCGTGGTTCAAAAACCAGATCTACGCTCCCGGCGCGTACACGGGTTATGGCGTCAAGACGCTGCCAGCTGTGCGCGAATCCATCGAGCAGAAGAAATGGTCGCAGGCGGAGCAAGGCGCGCAGACAATCGGGCGTGTGCTGGAACACGAAGCCCAGTTGATCGAAGACGCGGCCCGCCAGTTGGAAAGCTTGGAGGCAGGGAAGTAGCTCAGCAATCTTTTTGCGTTCTTCGATTCAAGCCTCACTCCGGCAGAGGACTACCGCGAGTCTCGGGCGCAAAGGGAAGCGCCAGCAGGCCGATTCCGAACGCGATCGACGTCAGCGCGATCGGTCGGCCAAGAGTTCCCATTCGTCCGACCATCGCTCCGATGGCGAAGTTTAGAGCGGCAGCGACGAAGCGTCCGAACGACGTGGTGAACGCGAATGCCGTAGCGCGAACTGACGTTTCGTACTGTTCCGGGAGCCACAGGCTGAATATGGCGAAGTTGCCGCCGAAGAATCCCAGGAAAAATAGGACCGCCATAAACGGCTTCAGTCCATCAGTCTGATAAAAAGCCCAGCCAAAGCTGAGCAGGATGCTGATTCCCATTCCGAGAAAATACGCGGCCAAAGCTCGCTTTCGTCCGAGTCTTTCGCTCAGCCATGGCGCCGCGAGACATCCCAAAATCGTTCCAAGAGATAACAGACCCATCCCGAATGAGGAAATGCGGACTGCTGCCGCCTGCGTGATACCTACATGCCTGGCTAAAGAGATGATAGCCGTGGGTGCATAGATCGAGCCGGCCCACAATCCGCAAATTGCGGCTGCAAGCAATACGCTGTTAGCCCAGGTTCGCCGCCGATAGTTCCGCGCGAAGATAGCGCGCAGGAAATCGGTTCGTCTCAGCGAATCCTCCCTCTCTTTTCGTCGCCAGCGCTCCGGTTCCTTGACGCGCCGGAGCACCAGGATGGCCACGATCACCGGCGCGAAGCCGCACCAGAACATCGCACGCCACCCATATCGAACTCCTACGGTGTAGTTCAGAGCAGAGGCAAGAAAGAAGCCAAAGTAGTAGCCGGTCTGCAGATAGCCCGCGCCCATCTTGCGCCGGTCTTCGGGCCAGGCTTCCGCAACATACGTTCCGGCCAACACCCACTCTCCGCCGATGCCCACGCCCGCCGCGAGCCTGAACAATGCTAATTGCCACACATTCTGCGACAGCGCAGACGCTCCGGTGAACAGGGAATAAACGAAGATTGTTGCAGCCAATGTAGGAACCCGACCGAAGCGGTCTGCAATTGGGCCCCAGATCAGCGACAATCCCCAACCAACCAGGAAAAGTGCGAAGAGAATAGATCCCGCAAGTCCGACGTTTTCCGGTGTTGGCTGATAACCGGATTTTGGCAGCAACTCAGTCAGCGCAGGACCGAGCACCAGCGCATAAACAACCGAATCCATGCCATCCAGAGTCCAACCGCTCCACGCAGCCCAGAAGCCCGTAATTTGCGATCGATTGAGTTTCGTTTTGGGAGAGACTGGGGAAGTGGTCGCACTCATTGCGCTTCCCGAAACATGTCGACAATTGCCGGCTTGGTGACCTTTCCCATAGAGTTCCGCGGCAGAGAGTCTAGAACCAGCAGGCGAGACGGAACTTTGTGGACGGCGATGTGCTCCTTGGCCCAGGCTCGAAGGTCGTCGAGCTGGAGCGCTGCGACGTTTTTTAGCACCACGGCCGCGGCAACGCGCTCGCCCCATTCCGGATCGGGAATGCCGACCACAGCGCATTCTGCAATCTCAGGATGGCTGCGAAGGACCTCCTCAACTTCCAGGGCAGACACCTTGTGCCCTCCGGTCTTCAGGATGTCGATGTTGGTGCGTCCAAGAATGCGATAGACGCCATTCTCGACCACCGCCATATCTCCCGTTCGAAACCAGCCGTGGCGAAAGGCTTCGCGGGTTGCGTCCGTCTTGCGCCAGTATTCCAGAAAGACATTGTCGCCGCGGACTTCAATTTCCCCCGCAATCCCCGGCGGAACGTCAGCACCTCTTTCATCCACTAAGCGCACTTCCACTCCCGGCAACGGCGTGCCCACGCTTCCCGGAATGCGTTGGCCTCGGTAAGAGTTGGAGAGCGCCATTCCCATTTCGGTCATCCCGTAGCGTTCGAGCAGCGTGTGACTGGTTATCTCCTTCCAGCGCTTCAGTGTGCTGACCGGAAGAGCCGCCGAACCGGAAACCATCAAGCGCAGCTTTGCAGCGCCCTTTGAGAGTATCCTTTGCCGCTCCCTTGGCGACGTTTCCCACTCGGCGATGAGCTTTACGTAAATCGTCGGCACGGCCATGAAGAGCGTCAGTTCACCGGACGCTATTCGGT
>JAFAUE010000302.1 GCA_019243475.1 Acidobacteriota bacterium
CGCGGTTTCTTACTCCCGCGACCGGAGTGTCGACTGTGAGGCACAACGCCTGACATCCCGCAGCTTCGGCACGCTGCACCAACTCCCTCGTGAAGCCGCGATCGCGTTGCACGTACAACTGAAACCATAGTGGACTTCCCTGTGCTGCCTGGGACACATCTTCGACCGCGGTGGTAGAGTTCGTGCTCAAAACCATCGTGGCATTTGCGATCTTTGCCCCACGAGCTGTCGCTATTTCACCGTCTCGATAGGCCAATTTCTGGTAGGCAGTCGGGGCAAGCAGAATTGGGAATGCATGTTCCCGGCCAAGGAGCTTAACCGTGGTGTCGATCTGCGACACGTCTATCAGCACGCGAGGTTTGAGACGTATGCGCTGATACGCTTCAATGTTCCAGCGCATCGTCAGCTCGTCGGCGGCGGAGCCGTTGTAGAACTCCCAAAACGTTGGAGGAATGTGATGCTTTGCCGCAGCTTCGTAATCGGCAAGACAGGTTAATGGCCCATCTGCGGGGATTTCGAGCGCAGTCTTGTTCTGCTGGTCATAGTTTTTTGTCGAAATCGAATCCTGGTCTTGTCGACTAGACTGCGCACCAAGAGCCGCGCCGCTGGCGAGCACGCCGGCGGAAATCAGGGCCTCTCTACGCGTGAAACGCATACACACCTCGTGAATGGAAAAACCGCGATTATAGCTTTTTGGGGGCGCGCGCCTGAGCGACGCATTATTAGGCCCAAATTGGCGACGTGAATATCTTGATTCCCAAAAGATAAACAACCGTATTTGCCGTGGTTTCTAACACTTGCGACGGAATGTTCCTACGGGTCTAGCACTCCGGTGACGTTCTTCCCAGTTTGGTACCGGCCTACCATTCTTGAGTCATCTTCTATTTTGCGGGCTATGTCCTGGAGATCCTCATGAAACTGCAGCTCTGTTCCGTTCTGGCGCTCGGTGCGACCCTTATCGCAATGCAAACCCCAGCCTCTGCGTCTGCTGGCAGCGCGTCTGTTTCCCACGAAATGAAGGCTATTAAGTACCGAAACGGTGCATCGTCAAAAGTTGACATGCAAGGCACACCGCTGATGTCCACCGCCAGCGGAGAGGCAAAGGTTCAGAGCCGCACCGGTCGTGTGGAAGTGGAGTTGAAAATTTCAGGGCTCGATCCGGCAAACCACTTTGGCATGGAGTACCTGACCTACGTGCTCTGGGCGGTCAGCCCGCAGGGCCGCGCTGCGAACCTTGGCGAACTGGTTCTGGATCACAGCCAGGCAAAGCTCAAGGCCACAACCGAGCTGCAAACTTTCGGCCTGGTCATAACCGCCGAACCGTATTTTGCGGTGACGCAGCCGAGCAGTTTCGTCGTAGCGGAAAACGTCGCGCGTACTGACACCGCTGGAACCGAGCAGCAAATCGAATTCAGTTATGAACTGCTTGGACGCGACGCGTATTCCTCCAGCAATGCACGCATTGAGAATGCCATTTTCGGAATTGATCCTCGCACTCCGCTTGAGTTGTTCGAAGCTCGCAACGCGGTACGAATCGCCCGCAACGCCAACGCCGGCAAGTACGCATCGAGCGCGTTAACGAATGCCGAGCACTCGCTGCAGCAGGCCGAGAGCGCATATGCGTCGAAGGCGAACAAAACCTCCATTGAAACGTTCGCGCGCGATGCTGCCCAGACTGCCGAAGACGCCCGCGTAATGGCGCTCAAGAAACAGGAAGAGGAACGCTTGTCGCAGGAAGCCTCAGCGCGTGAAGCGCAGGCCCGCGCACAGGCGGACGCGGAGACTCAGCGGCGCAAGCAGGCTGAAGAAGATCGTGCCAAGGCCGAAGCCGATCGCGCCGAAGCGGAACGGATGCGACAGGAAGCTGAGCAGGAAGCGCAACAGGCCGCCCAGGCGAAAGCTCAGGCTGAAGCCGCGCAGCAGGCTGCACTCGCGCAGCAGCAACAACTCGCGGTGGAAGCCGACAAAGCGCGCGCTGCGGCGGCAGAAGCGGATCGTCTGCGCCAGCAGGCAGAGAAAGAAAAGAGCGATCTGCGTGCGCGATTGCTGCAGCAGCTCAACGCAGTCCTTGAGACCCATGACAGCGCCCGCGGTCTCATCGCCAACATGGGTGATGTGCTTTTCGAGACCGGCAAATACGAACTCAAGCCTGAAGCGCGAGAGAGACTAGCCAAAGTGTCAGGCATTCTGCTCGCTTACCCAAGCCTGAAAATCGCCATCGAAGGCCACACTGACGCGGTAGGAACTGACGACTACAACCAACGCCTATCGGAACAGCGCGCAGAATCGGTGCGCGATTATTTGGTGAACCAGGGAGTGACCGGACAATCTGTTACAGCTCAGGGATTCGGCAAGACTCAGCCGATCGCCGCCAACGACAGTGCGGAAGGACGCCAGCGCAATCGTCGCGTCGAGTTGGTTCTGTCAGGAGATGCGATTGGAACGGATGTAGCTTCGGCAACGACGCCTCGAGCCCAATAATCCTACTGCATCCAAGCCGAGCGCTTCAGAAAGGCGACGTCTCAGTGGTGATTTGATCCACCGCTTGAGCGCGCGCCTCTACCCATCGATCCTCCGCCCATGTGCGCACCGCCCGAAGACATCGAGGGCGATGACATGCGCATTCCACCCGACGACATAGAGGGTGACGACATCCGTGGTCCTCCGCCAAAAGAAGGTGCGGGTCGCGGAGCCGACGCAGCCGATGGCGCAGATCCACGAGATGGAGCAGGCGCGGTTGCGACCGTTGGCGTGTGGACCGGATGTTGCGCGGGAATCACCGGCGTCACCGGACGAATATTGGGACCGCTAGTAACTGTCGGCGTGCCGACTACGATGGGAGACGCAGTTGGCCTGGCTGCCACGAATCCTTGCGTCGGCACTGCCGCCGTTGCGGGAGCGGCTCCGTGATATCGCTGGGCAATTACATCGTTGTCGATCACAAACCTGCGACCAGGGCCGTTGGCAGTGATGATTTCACCTGGACCGTGCCGCGGATGTGTCGGTGAGTGGAAATGCGATGGGGCCAGCGGAGCGAGCACGTATCCGCCATTCAAATACGAATAGCCGTTCCAGTTCGAATAGTAATTGGGACATCCATAGCCGTAGCCGTAAGCGCCGACTGGTGCGTAGCCAACGCTGTTAGGCCACAATGACCAGCCGGAATAGAACGGCGATCCGAAGGCAGAATACTGGCTATAGCAACTGCCGCTATAACCGCTGAACGCGCTCGGGAAGTAGTAGTAGCTGGTACTGCTGCTCACGCTCTGCGATGTGCTGCCATTCCCGCTCCAGATCACGGCATCGGTGGTGCGCTGATCATGGTCCGAAGCTCGCTCGCTATCCCAGGTGTCATAGTTCTCAACGTCAACGCCCTGGGCGAGCTGGTAGTGCTGCGTGTCTTCGCTATTCAACCGGATGGTCTCATCCTTCTTGACGGCAACTTCAAATCCCACGCCATTCGAGACCGTTACTTCGCCGCTGAGGACAGCCAGATGCATCTCGTGCTTGTCCACCTCGACTCTGAAATGAGCTGCCTTGTTCAGTTCCACCTGCTCATGACCAAACTCCAGGCGGAAGTCATCGTTATCGTGATAACGGATGTTGAAGTACGCGGTGCCTTGCGTCAGTTCCAAAACAGTAATTCGGCCGCCATCGGCGTCAACGCTGAGCTCGTGGAAATCGATGATTGCATCGGGCGTGAGCCGAATTGCGCTGCCGTCGTCCAACTCAACTTCAGCTTGCCCATCGCGCGCCCAGACTTTGGACTGATTCAACACAGGCATATTCAGGAACGCCGGATTGAAGCCATGCGAATCGCTCTTATCGATTTGCACATCTCCCTCGACATAACTCAGCCGAACGATTCGTGCATGTGACTGTGCAAGAAGCGACGAGGCAAAAATCAGGATGGTTACGGTAGTGAACAGCAGCCGGAGAGCAGACCGGAAATAGGACGAGCGCAGTGCCGAATTGGACATGACTGGCTCCGTTTACTTCTCTATTAATCTTAGACTATCGAGCAAGTCTGGAAGTTGCGGCCTATTCGGCGCCTGCGGGAGCAACGGGCTGTCCGGCCTTGCGCAGGATACGCTGGGCACGCTGCTGGGCTATGTGAAGGATGGTCCGGTCTGTGGCCAGGCGCTGCAAAATCGGCGCTATTACCTGCAATTCCTGCAGATGTCCGTTGTTGCATTCGTCTTCCAGGTATTTAAGGTCCTCGTCGAGCGAGAGCTTCTGAAATCGCCGGTCGAATTCGAGTTTTCGACCGCCTTCCACGGTTGCAGAGATACCCTGAAAAAGACTTGTAAGCTCGTCAATCGATGGGTCCTCAGAATAGTTGTAAGTAGTGGAAGTGTGCCGGCTGCGATCGGCAAAACTGAGCGTTTTTTGCCCGGTTTGGGCGACGGCATGTTTTGTAAATTCAAACTGGCCTTCGAAGTAGTTCGCCTTCTCGGCCAGGGAAAAGATTTTCTGACGAAGAGCTTCGCTGGCGGTGAAGTCCTTGTGAAAGGCATCCTGAGACGCCGCATCCTCAGCCTGCGTGGATTGCTCCGCGTTGCTCTCGACCGGTGAATTGGCCTGCTGCGGAGGAGTGAGGCCTTTGTCATCGGAGTTGTATTCCGCCCTGCCGTCTCGGTGCACCACGATGCTGTACTGCGACGGATGCACCGCCGGCCATGACAGCTTGAATGTGATGCTGTCATCGCCCGTGGATTCTGCGGAGGCGGCAGACGATTGCGAAGCTTGCTGAGCATTTGTGTAGCCTGACGCGCCCGGCAGCATTGCCAACAGGATGAATGCAAGCAGAGTTTTCCCGGCGTTCATCCGTGGGTCACGACCTCATAGCGCTTCAGCGTGGCATGAGTGTGCAGATGACAAATCGCAATGGCTAACGCATCAGCAGCGTCACTCGGAGTAGGCGGTTCTGCAAGTCGAAGCAAATGAGCAACCATGTGCTGCACCTGGATCTTCTCGGCTTTTCCGTAGCCCACAACAGCAGACTTGATCGACAGCGGCGAATATTCCGCGACTTCAAGTCCCGCGGAAGAAGCGGCCAGCATCGCCACTCCGCGCACCTGGCCAAGTTTTAGCGCCGACTTTGCGTTCACGGAATAGAAGACTTCCTCAATTGCGACCATCTGCGGGTGATTGGTGTAGATAATCCGCGAAAGCTCGGTAAAGACGGCCGCCAGTCGCTTGGGCATCGCTTGCTTTTTCGAAAGCTGGATCGCGCCCGCGGTCACGAACTCCAGACGACCATCGTCAGATTGGTCGACAACTCCGAATCCGGTGTACTCCGTGCCGCAATCGATCCCGAGAACCCGCATTGAACAAAGTTTACAAGACGCATTCGCCGACGGGGAGTAGGTAATTGGGCAATGGGTTCCTGGCGAGAAGCCAATTCCCTATTGCCGGTTCACTTCGCACCTGCGAATCTACTGTTTATGGAAAGCCTCGACGGACACCAGCCGCCTCGACCGGTATCGGAATCTGTCTCCGAGATGGCTGAGGTAGTGCTCCCCAATGACGCCAATCCGCTGAACAATCTGCTGGGCGGCCGGTTGATGCACTTCATCGATATCGCCGGCGCTATGGCCGCGCACCGGCACAGCCGAAGTTATGTCGTAACCGCCTCCATGGATCACATCGACTTCCTCGCGCCGGTGCACGTGGGCGACCTGCTCATCCTGCGCTCGTCGGTAAACCGCGCCTTCCGAACTTCCATGGAAGTGGGCGTGAAGTGCTGGGTGGAAAACTACATTGCCGGAACGCGGCGCCACATCGCCTCGGCATATCTGACCTTTGTGGCTGTCGACAGCCGGGGGCGGCGCGTCCCCGTGCCGGCCGTCGTTCCCGAGACCGAAGAAGAGAAGCAGCGCTACGAAGACGCCGGACGTCGCCGCGAGCTCCGCAAGCAGGAGCAGGAGCGCAAACGAGCCAACCAGCTGGCCCGCGGATAGCCCCGAAAACGTCGCCCTTCAGACCTGGAAGTGGAAGGGGCAAATTCCCTGGTTCAGGGAATTTCTGAGGGAATTTTTCAAGTTCAGGTCGCGAAAAGTGCGTGATTGGCCCAAAACTCGGAGAATTTTCTCGATTCCTGAGGGAATGGCTCAGAGAATTGCGGGAATTCGTTTGCAACGTGTTCGAGCGCCGGGACTTGCAGCGCAAATCGCGCCGCAGTTAATGCACGGAACAGGAACTTTGCAGGGAAAATCGTTCGCCACAGGGGGCTTGCCTTTTTTCGGCCGCCGCTCAGCCAAGAACCGGCCGCTTACTTCTACCCCGCCCGCGACCAACCAAACCAAATGCCTGACATCACCGCCCGAGCTATAACTCCTGCGCTGCGTATAATCGACGCAAGGAGACTTCGTGGGACACATGCATGGCGGCCCGCAGCCGCAAGCGCCGACGCCGTTGCCAGGGGTACAGAACGTCATCGCCGTCGGGTCGGGCAAGGGTGGCGTAGGCAAAACCACCGTCGCGGTAAACCTGTCGGTTGCCTTGGGGAAGCTTGGCTACAAAGTCGGATTGCTCGACGCGGACATCTACGGTCCCAATGTCCCCTTGATGATGGGCGTAAACCGGCAGCCCGACGTCCTCGGCGAGAACCGCATCGCCCCGATTACGAACCACGGAATCAAGGTCATCTCCGTCGGCTTCATCAGCCCGGGAGATCGTCCGCTGGTGTGGCGCGGCCCCATGCTGCACTCCATCATCAAGCAGTTTCTGCAGCAGGTGGAGTGGGGTGAGCTCGACTTCCTGATCGTGGATCTTCCACCGGGTACCGGCGACGTTGTCATCTCGCTGTTTCAAACCGTCCCTTTGACCGGCGCGATCGTTGTCTCCACTCCATCCGATGTCTCCCTGCAGGATGCGCGCAAAGCGATCGAGATGTTCCGCGGCGTGAAGGTTGACGTCTTCGGCGTAGTCGAAAACATGAGCCACTTCCACTGCCCTTACTGCCAGCACGAGATCGACATCTTCTCCAAAGGTGGGGTCGAACGCACAGCAAAGCAGTTCGGAGTTCCCTATTTGGGAGCAGTCGAACTCGATCCCGACGTGCGCAAAGGCGGCGACACAGGATTGCCTGCCGTCCTCGGCGGCGAAGATTCGCCCCATGCCAGAGTGTTCTTTGAGCTCGCGCGCAAGCTGGTGAGCAGCGTACCGGAACAAAAGACCGAAAGCGTAATCGAGATTCAGTAAACCCCCGCCGACTCTTGGCCAGGGATTACTCCGCAATTCGTCCGCTTAAGACGGGCTCTGCACTGCCGCCACGCTGGGAGAATGCTAGGGGCGATTTTCTTATCGTCGTCGCGCGTGAACTTCCAGGTACTCTACGTCCACTAACGTCGTTCCGTCTGTCGCTCGATTGTGCGCGCTCCAATGCCGTTCGAGATCGCTCGCCATTGCGGCTTGGCCGGCGGCGTCAAGCTTGGAGAACGCCACCTGCGTTGGGCCGAAGTACTCACGAAAGAGTTGGACGACTTGCGCAGGGGGAAATGGATACTTGAACTCACACATAATCCGGCGGCACTCGATTGAGCTTGAACCTTTCCCCAGCCGCTCCCGAACTACAGCTTCATCACCCCACAGCGAGGGCGGAGGAATTCCCGGCGGAGGCGGAACATGCTTTGCGGTCAGACGAAACATCTGGCCAACGAAGCCATCGGGCGTCCAGTTGCCCATCGCTATCAATCCACCGGGCCGGCACACGCGCAGCAGCTCCGAAGCTACCTTCTCCGGCCTCGGTGCGAACATGGCCCCGAAGATACTCACGACAACGTCGAATGCAGCATCGGGAAATTCAAGCTGCTCGGCATCGCCTTCGCGAAAATCCGCGGTCACCCCTTCCTGCCGGGCACGAGCTCGCGCTTGCTCCAGCAGGTTCGCCGCGATATCCACGCCGATTACTTTCGCTCCAAGCCGGGCCATGGGGATCGCCGTGTTTCCGGTTCCGCAAGCCACGTCCAGAACCTGGCTTCCGGGAGCGAGCTTCAGACGTGCGACGAACTCACGCTCCGCCTGCTCGGCGTAACGGGCAATCACGCCAAAGTCGCCGGCCATCCATGCCTCGCGCATGCGCGCTTTCAAGGAAGAGAAATCAGGAGCTGCAGTTCCCATGGCCGCTAATCATAGTCTTCTCGGCTTTGGCTCTCCATTAATTTCAGAGGGCTGGAGCGTTTACCATTCCCCATGCCTGTTTCCGTCGCGCAAGCTGAAGAGGCCCGCCGCAAAATCGCCGGCCTCGCCATTCGCACGCCGCTGGTGCGCTGCAACTGCGACTCTCCCGCCGATATCTACCTCAAACTCGAGAACCTGCAGCCGATCGGCTCATTCAAGATTCGCGGAGCCGCGAACGTAATTGCCCATACTCCGGAAAACGAACTGCGGCGAGGATTGTTGACTGCCTCAGCGGGAAACATGGCGCAAGGCGTGGCTTTCTGCGCGCGCCGGCTAAACATTCCAGCCACCATCATTGCGCCTGACACGGCGCCGCTGACGAAGACGCGCGCGGTGGAACGCATGGGAGGACGCGTAATCAAAGTCCCATTTGCGGAATGGTGGCAGACGTTTGAACGGCGTTCATACCCCGGCGTGGAGGCGACTTTCGTCCATGCCTTCGACGATCCGCATGTGATGGCTGGCAATGCCACCATCGCGCTGGAGCTGCTCGAAGATCTGCCCGATCTCTCAGCGGTGGTGATTCCCTGGGGTGGAGGCGGCCTCGCCTGCGGGATCGCTGCCGTTCTACGTGAGCGCGCGCCGCAAGTCCGCATCTATGCCGCAGAAATCGAGACAGCCGCGCCTCTCTCCGCTTCTCTCGCGGCAGGCAAGCCGCAGACTGTGGAGTATCGGCCTTCGTTTGTGGACGGCATCGGCAGCAAAACCGTCTTTCCCAACATGTTCGAGCAAGCGCGCAGGCTGCTCGATGGATCGCTGGTAGTCACGCTCGCGGAAGCCGCGGCAGCGATGAAGCTGGTGGCGGAACGGAACCGCATTGTGGTGGAAGGCGCAGCGGCGTGCGCCATCGCCGCAGCCCTGTCGGGTCGAGCGGGTTCAGGTAAGACAGTCGCAATCGTCTCCGGCGGGAACATCGACTTGGATAAGTTTTCGCAGCTTGTGGCCCAACAGTAGTAGCCGATCGTCAAACGTGTAGGCGGCGCATAGCACGGTGAATTTGTTTTGTGTTGCTGGAACTACGATGCGTGACAGCCCGGTGTCCTACCCACCATGGCCGCACGTACATGCGGAATGCCGCCCTTTGGGCTCGGCGATTTTTCGAATCTAACCGACCGCTTACGCCGAGTGGGCTACGAGAGTCTCGCGCTTCGCGCTGGTCATCAAGTAGCTGGTGCGCCAGCATGAATCAAGCTTCAGTGGCACACCGGATAGCGGATTACGCGAAGTGGACCTTGACCAAGCGCGGTCTGCGGAACCCGTGCCAGATCGTTTCGTACCTCGACATTGAGGTGCCATTGTTGCTAGTTGTCTGTACAGGCCAGCGCGAAGCGCGGAACTCCGGTAGGCCATGCGCGTAAGCCATGGCTGAAGGTGAAAAGCATTTTGAGCCCGAAGGGCGACATTCTTGGAGGATGTTGGCAACGACGATCAAGCACAGGCGGTGGATCGCGACAGATTCCCTAATTCATTAATCGTTAATTCAGTAATTCATTAATTCGTCACTTCATTCATCGATCCATCAGCTTCCACTTGATCCTGGTGTAGGCCACCTGGAAACCACGCCTTTGCGCGTTGCGCTGCGATTCACTGCCGGGCAATGTGACCACCATTGCCAGATCGCATTCATGCTCGGCTGCGTAGCACATCCGCGCATTCATGAGCGCGGTCTGCAGACCCTGACGGCGCATCTCGGGAACGGTAGCGGCGCCGCCAAACAATGCCACTCCTTCATGCAGGCAAAGCGCTCCAGCTGCGCCCGGCTTGCCCTGGAGTTCCGCCAGGAAGCAAGGGCCATCTCTCCTTTGAGTTGCGATCGTGCCCATCTCGGTGAGGAACTCGCGCAGTTCGGGATGCTCATGCGTCCAGCCACGTGCGCTCACGTCGCTCCACAGCGCGGCCTCATTCTTCGAGATCACGCGCACGGTGATGTTTGCTTCTTGCGAAGTGCCGTGGGACTTAACGTCCCGCACGAGAACGTTGCTGATTTCGATTGGCCGGTAATTGCGCCAGCACAGTAATTCCAGAGCTGGGACTCCGGCAAAAGGGCTCACCTCGTGTTCCACCGTTGCTCCGCGCTGCTGGAAAAAGGCTTCGATCGTATCCAGCGCCTCCGGAGTAAGTGCCTCAAAGAGCCCAAGGCCAAACGTCTGCGTCAGCGGCGAGCCGACCCCATCGAACACGGCGTAGGCTCCGGCGCACTGGATCCATTCCGCCCCGCTCTGCGGAAATAAGCGTCGCCTCGCTTCCGCAAACTGCGCGCAGGCATGTCCCTCCGCACGCTCGAGCCTTTGTGATAACGCCAGATCGGAAAGAATCATGTGGGAATGCTAAAGGTGAGACCTTGGTTAGACGCTAGTTTCTCGCGAAAATAGTTCGAGCCCATTCCAATACAATTTATGCACAGCGGGGCCGGATAAACCCATGCGCGTGACCAGCCGCGGAAAAGCTATTGCCTTCTTCATCACGTTCAGTTCCTGCGTGATGGCGGCGGTCATTACGCTGAACATCAGCTGGATCGTCCTCAACTGGCGCCGGCTCGGCCTGCTGGTTCTCGGCATCATCTTCTTTGGCATCGTGATGGCCGGGCTCGTGCTGAACACGATCTTTCTCGTGCGCGAGATTCGGCGCAATGAGCAGCAGGACAGCTTTCTGCATGCTGTCACTCACGAGCTCAAGACTCCTCTCACGTCCATTCGCCTTTACCTGCAGACGCTGCAGAGCCGCAACGTAGATGAAGTGCAGCGGCAGGAGTTCTACCGCGTGATGCTGTCGGATTCGGACCGCCTGCTCTCGACCGTTGAGCAGGTTCTGCACGCAGCCGAACTCAGCCACCCTCCGGCAAAACTCGAGGACCTGATCGACATGGAAGGATTAGTGCGCGAGTGTCTCGAAGAAGCGCGCACCCATCATCACCTTTCCCCAGAATCCTTGCGGCTGCTGGTCGCCACCGGCGAGGGCGAAGCTAAAGTCACCGGCAACAAGGAAGAGCTTCGCTCGGCAATCTCAAACCTGCTGGACAATGCGATCAAGTATTCAGGAGAGAAGGTTGATGTCGAAGTGGAACTTGCCGCCACCGACAAAGTTCTGCTCCGCGTGAGGGACCGTGGAATTGGTATTCCGCGAGCCGATCTCAAGCAGGTGTTCAAACGCTTTTACCGCGTCAAGGACCGCGAAGTCGCGCGCGTGAAAGGCAGCGGCCTCGGGCTCTTCATTGTGCGCAGCATCGCCAAAAAATACGGCGGCAATGCATTCGCCGAGAGTGACGGTCCGGGCAGCGGCGCGACCATCACTATCCAGTTGCCGCGCGCCATATGAGCCGCGTATTGATCGTCGAGGACGAAGAGCACCTCGCGCTGGGCCTGAAGTTCAACCTTGAAGCCGAAGGTATTGACGCCGACATCGCCGGCGACGGCGAGAGCGCGCTTCGGCGCTTGCTGGGCGCTGCCAACCACATCGACGCCGTGGTTCTGGACGTGATGCTGCCGGGCATCAACGGCTTCGAAGTTGTTTCCCAATTGCGGAATGCAAAACAATATGTGCCAGTGCTGATGCTGACGGCGCGCGGCCGTCCGGAAGACGTGCTCCGCGGCTTCGAGGCGGGAGTGGACGACTACTTAGCCAAGCCGTTTGAACTGCCGATCCTGGTGGCGCGTCTGCGCGGATTGCTGCGGCGCAAGCAGTGGGCCGCGGGCACAGAAATGAACGCGGCGCAACCGCAGGCTCCCGCGACCTATGACTTCGACGGCAAGACCCTGGATTTTGGAACTCTGCAACTTCACCTCAAGGACCAAACCATCCAGCTCACGGTGATGGAAGCCGAACTCCTGCGCCACCTGATCCGTAAGGAGGGACAGGTGGTCTCGCGCAAGTCGATTCTCGAAGACGTGTGGGACTTGCGCGAAGACACCGACACCCGCGCCATCGACAACTTCATCGTCCGCCTGCGCCGTTACATCGAAGAGGTTCCTGCCAAACCGAAACACCTGCTGACGGTGCGAGGCGTGGGCTACAAGTTCGTCGCCAAGGCGAAATAAGTCCCAACGCAAGCAGCCGTTTCAGCATCTCACTTTTTACTATCGCAAGCATTCCCCTGGCGAGACGCGATGGCCGCGTCTCCAAATCTTTGGAGTCCTTTGAGCAGCTCAATCGTTTCGCAAACGGCGCTTCGCGCGTTAGCCGCTTCCCTTCTCATTCTCACTGTCGCCTGCGGAGGCAGGGGTACCGGCGCAAGCACTAGTTCCCCGAACTCGTCGCCCGCAACGCAAAGCATTACCGTCTCGGTATCGCCTCTAACTGCCGACGTCCTTCCCGGCGCCACGCAGCAGTACACCGCCACGGTTACCGGCGCAAGCAACACCGCAGTGACCTGGAGCGCAGGAGGAGTGCAGGGCGGCAATGCCACGGTAGGGACAATTAACGCCTCTGGGGTTTACACCGCACCCGCCACGATTCCTACGCCGTCGAATATCACGATTACGGCCACATCGGCGGTGGACTCGACGAAATCGGGGACCGCGACCGCGACCATTCACGTCCATCACGACAACCAGGACTTTCAGAATGGGCCAATCAAGCTCGGCGCCAGCGGCGGCAACAAGAATGACCAGACAACCAGCGGAAACAAGATCTTCTGCTGCTCCGGGACCTTAGGCTCTCTGGTCTCGCGCGGCGGCAATTTCTACGTTCTCAGCAATAACCATGTGCTCGACAAAGCCGACCAGGGTGTGAATGGTGATCCGATTTCTCATCCCGGCTTGGCGGATACAGATTGCGGACGCAATGCAGACAAGATCGTCGCTAATCTTTCGCAGTCTGCGCCTTTAAAGACAAGCAACGTCGATGCCGCCATCGCTCAGATTGTTCCCGGCCAGGTGGACACCGCCGGAACGATTCTTGATTTGGCAGGCACGGGCCAGCCAGCCGCCCCTTCAGCCACGATCGCCGCACCAGCGGTGAACCAACCGGTCGCGAAGAGTGGAGATGCTACCGGGCTCACATGTTCGAGTGTTGTCGCGATCAACGCATTGGTTCGAGTTTCCTACTCGACTTCATGCCAGGGGACCAACAGCGTCGAAGTCACGTTTAACAATCAAGTCGCGGTCTCGGGCGGACAGTTCAGCAGCAGTGGAGACTCAGGTTCGCTGATCGTGACGTCCGATACGGCAAGGCCGGTGGCGCTTTTATATGCCGGCAGCGATACCACCACCGTGGGCAGTCCAATATCCGACGTTCTAACTGCGCTGAAGGATCCCAATACCGCTGAAGTTCCCAAGATGGTAGGAGGGGCCGACCACCCGGTCGCATGTCCGGCTGCAACCCAGTCTCAAGTGGTAGCTCGCCAGAAAACGACCACACGTTTGCCCGACAGCGAGACCGCACGGGCCACGGCGGTAAAAAATCTTCGAGCTACGGAGTTCATGCAGGACCCAGCCGTTTCTTCGGTAGAAGTTGGGCAAAGCGATGACAATCCGGCAGAATCCGCTCTCGTTCTAACCGTAAACGGCAATACTCGCACGCCAATCCCGCCTCAGATCGACGGTGTGCGCACCAAGATCGTGCTCGGCTCCGACTTCAGAGCGCAGTCTCGCGCAGTGACGTCCAGCCTCGGCATCGCTGAGTCAGAAGTCACTCGCGTTCGCAGCGTCAAGGAACGTCGCGCGCAAGAACTGATCTCGGGGCCAAATGTGCTGGGAGTGGGAATCGGTGCCAGCACTGACAGCACCGCTGAAGGCGCGATGGTGGTCTTCGTCGAAAAAGGCAGCGCGGTTTCCGTGCCGGCAGAGATCGATGGCGTGAGGACGCGCATCGTCGAGACCGATCGATTCCGCACGTTTGGCTGGGGTCACTCAACGATCAAAGCCTGCTCGCGAAAGTAGGCCGGTCCAAAGGCTCGGTCATTCTTAGAGCGTTGCGTGTTGAACGCGCGGCGCTAGCGATTGAATCCTGCATAGCCCTAGAATGCCGAAGTGCAGATTCGTAGCGACGATATCCAGCTATATTACGAAGCTACCGGCTCCGGATTTCCAATCGTTCTACTTCACCCCTTCACGGTGCACCATGGGTTTTGGGCCGATGTCAGCACACGACTGGCGAACCGATACCGCCTGCTCACACCTGACCTCCGTGGGCATGGACGTTCCGAAGTGGGAGACGGCCCGGCTACGATGGCGAAACACGCCGCGGACCTCCTGCGGCTGATAGAAGCCGAGCAGATTCCCAAAGCGGTCTTCGTCGGCGTGTCTATTGGCGGTTACATATTGCTGGAATTCTGGCGTCGATCTCGCGATCGCGTAACCGCTCTGGTGCTGTCAAATACCAAAGCAGAAGCCGATAACGACGCGGCGCGCGCAAACCGGAAGAAGTCGATCGAGCAGGCGCGCACGCATGGTACCGGCCCGTTCATTGAGGAGCAGATTCCGAATTACCTTGGCGCCAGTACACGGAGAAACCGGCCGGACCTTGTGGACAAAGCGCGGCGGATGATGCAGACAATCACTGTAGAAGGATTGATTGCTGTGCAGGAAGGCATGATCCAGCGGCCGGATTCTACATCCACTTTGCCGACCATCAACGCCAGGACGTTAATTACAACCGGGGAGGAAGATACGCTCACTCCGCGCAGCATTGCCGAATTCATGCTGCAGCGAATCCCATCTGCGACCATGGCGATAACGCCAAATGCCGGTCACTATGCCGCACTGGAAAACGCCGAGGAGTATGCGCGTACTCTGCGGGAGTTCCTGGATGGCTTGCAGCCAGGCGCTTGATTAGTGGATTGCCGGCGAAGGAGGCGTCTGCACCGCGGCGGCGGTGATCGCCTTGATCTTGTCCATCGCCTGTTTCGCGGCGGTGGCACTGGGATCCTGCGGGGCGAGAGTGACGAACGCCTGGAGCTCCGTCATTGCGTCTTTATAGTCCTCGAGGGCGATTAGGACGTGCGCTTTCAGGAGATGGGCCGGAGCAAATTCCCTGCTTTGGAATTGCTGCATTTTGCCCAGTTGCGCGAGGGCGTCTTTGAAGTCGCTCTTGCCGACATAAGACTTCGCCATCTCAAAATAGGTCTGCCATGCCTGCGGCGCCAGACTGACGGAGCGCTCAGCGGAACGAAGCGCGTCATCGAATTTCTGCAGCTGATTCATTGCTGCTGCCATTCCGGTATAGGCCATCGCGAAAGCCGGATCGGAGTGGATCGCCTTATCAAAATCTTCCATCGCCGGTTGCGGCTTATTGCTGTCCAGGGCAAGAACGCCGCGCAAGGTAAGCGCCGGAGCGTAGCTGGGATATATCTCGAGCGATTTGGCTAGCTGCTTCTCGGCTTCGTCGCGCCGACCCTTTGACAAGGCTTCCTGGGCTTTGTGCAGAGCATCACGCGCTTTTTGCGGCACTTTGTACTCAGCGACCGACACAGTTGCCCTGCCCTCAGCGTTTGCGGCGGCAACATTGCGCGTGTCGAGCCTCATCTTTACGTTGCTTCCCGAATCACTCAGCACAAGGTGCTCGCGCTGTTCTTGCAGGCCGCGACTGGCCACAACTTCGTACTGGCCTGACGGCAGATTGTGGAACTCAAACGCTCCACTTTCATTCGTGTAAGCTGAAAACATGGTCTGGCCGGTTTGGTCGTTGCGGACTTCTATGCGCACGTCGGCCAGTGGTGATCCATCTGAGCCGACTACGACGCCGGAGATCTGCGCCATGGAGATTTGGGAAAGGCCGTGACGAGACGAACCGAGACTCTGAGCGGGATCGAAGACCTGGGAAAACGTGAGCCCTGTAAGAGAACCAATCGTAATCAGGACTGCTAGAACACGGCCTCGCATGGCCCACGTACCTCAAAACATGTAACGAGCTTCGCGAGGCGCCTAGACTTTGGGGAACCTCTTGCTGCGCTCGGCACTGCCAATTCGGCAGCGCTGCACCATGAGAGTGGAATTTTGTCCCGGTCAGTTGGCTGAGCAAAGCTGGCTACAAAAAAATATATCTACGCTGCTCAGGCAACCACGCAAGCAGCGCGCCAGCAACTCACAATGTTGATTCCATGAGTGATCAAACCGTCCGCCCAGTACGAAACATCCTTGGCTCGATCCGCATGCCGGGCGACAAGAGCATTTCTCATCGCTATGCCATGCTCGCTGCCATCGCGGACGGCACCAGCCGCCTGGCCAACTTCTCCACCGGAGCAGACTGCGCGAGCACGCTGACCTGTCTTCGATCGCTCGGCGCAAGCGTCAGCCGGCAAGATGGTGACTTCATTATTGGCGGACAAGGCGGCAAGCTGCGCGCGCCTTCTCAGGCTCTGGACTGCGGAAATTCCGGCTCGACCATGCGCATGTTGTCGGGAATTCTGGCGGGGCAGACGTTCTCAAGTGAGCTAGTCGGCGATGAATCGCTTTCCCGCCGTCCTATGCGCCGCATCATCG
>JAFAUE010000343.1 GCA_019243475.1 Acidobacteriota bacterium
AGTCAGCGCACCCATACAGAGCAATGCCGCTGAGGGGAACTTGCCTTGCGCATTAAGCCGTCCGAATATCGCGAAGAAGTTCCCATCGCGCGCCGCTGCATAAGGAATGCGCGAGACACCCAACAGCACCAAGAACACAGAAGCAAATGCTGTCCAGATGATGAGAACGGCGGCAATCTGCCCGGCGCGCGTGCCATAAACATTCTTCATCATGGTGGACACCACATAGAAGCGCGACTCGGTGGCGGCAGATTGATTCAATTCCCGCCATGGGACGACGCCCAGAATGCTGATGTTCATTACGATATAAATCGCCGCAACTATAACGATGGCGAACAAGATCGCTCGCGGAATGTTTTTGCCCGGTTCGCGCACCTCGGCCCCGAGATAGCTGATGTTGTAGTAGCCCCAATAGTCATAGGTGGCGATCAGCATCGCTGAACCGAGTCCGAGAAAGAATGCATGATTGGGTTGAAACGCTCCGGGCGGAAAATCAAATGCCCGCGCCGCATTGAAATGCGTGAGACCGGTCCAGATTACCCAGGCGATCGCTCCCAGGACTCCCGCCAGGAGCCAGGTTGAAACCTTGCCTGCGACGTCCACCCGGCGGTAGGCCAGAAACACTGCGAGGACGCACGCTCCCACAGCCACGAACGTGCCATGCGTGAGCGCGATCCCTACGGTCAGCGATCCAAAGACCGAAAAATTCCCGTGAAGGCTGATGGAAGAAATCACTGTTTGCAGCGAAGGGAAAATGAATCCCGAATACTGCGTGATGCCTACGCAGCCAGACGCAGCTGAGAGCGGAGCGCTGATCATCAGCTGCCACACATAGAGGAATGACAAAAGTCGTCCCCAGCGCAGCGGTCCGTAAATCTCTTTTAAGTATTCATAGGAGCCCCCTGCTCGAGGGAGAGCGGCGCCCAGCTCCGCCCACACCATGCCATCGCAAAGCGCGAGCGCCGCGCCAAGGATCCACCCGAGCATCGCCTGTGGACCGCCGCTGGCATGAATGATCAGTGGGATGGTGATGAACGGCCCCACGCCAATCATCTCGGTAATGTTGAGCGCCAGCGCCTCGCGCAGACGTATGCCGCGAAGCAATCCATCGTCGCTCGGCTGTGAGGGTCTTTCGCGCACGCAGATTTCGCGTTAGAAGCCTAACAGCTGGCCGCAGGGCCTGGAGGTCAGTGAGCCGGCCACTATGAAGGCCGACTTCCCGCAGAGAGGAGATTCACAAACAGGCGAATGGCTCCGGGCACGCCTGCTGGAAGTTGCCGGAAAAACGCGTACCCCGTGTAGATGTACACGCCCTTCCCATATTGGGCAACGAGGAGCCCGCCCTTTTGCGGCTGGTCCCCGGGATCATGCGTGGAAAGCACCGGCTGAAAATGAGAATCCCATTCGCTCATGAAGTACAGCCCGCGCTCCTGCACCCAGTTATCGAAGTCGGGCGGAGCAATTTTGTTCGGGTAATTGAGCAGCGGACCCTGCGAATCAAGTACCTCCACCGGCGCTTGTTCCACCGTGACTCGCTGATTGGCGGCGGTTGCCGGATAGGGTGTGTAGTGCCCGGCGTTGAAGGCGCCTACGCTCTGGTTGTATTGGACCACCAGCGTGCCGCCTCGCGAGACGAAGTCCAGAAGACGAGCATTCTGCGCGCGAACTTCGGTGCTTACGTCGTAAGCACGGATGCCCACTACAACGGTATGAAATCGCGAAAGGTCGGTGACCGCGAGCGCAGCCGGAGCAATCACTTCTACGTTTACGCCCAGCTGCTTGAGCGTAGCGGGAATTTCGTCGCCCGCGCCCATGATGTATCCGACGCGTAGATTCGGCGGAACATTTACGTTTACCGCGCTCACGTCCAGCGCTGCGGGATAGTAGTAGTAGAACGTGTCCAGGTCAGAACGGGAAACGACGTTGAATCCCTCGCTGAACTGTTTTCCTGAATAATCCGCGATGGCTTTGACGTCATAGTGTTTCTGGCCATCCATCTGCGGGCGAACGGAGAACTGCACCTCCGAGGCATCGGATTCCTTTTCCAGATGAACCTGCCTGTTCGGTGGATCGACCGACCAACCCTGCGGCACCGCAAGATGCACGCTCGCCTCCGCGGGCGACGTAAGTTGACTGCGCACTCTGACGTCCACATTAAACGCGGCATTTGACGTGCTGCGAATCACCTCGGACGAACTCCCGAACTGAACGGACAGCGCGGGAGCTACAGCCAGCTCATGCTGTCCTTGTCCCGAAATGGGATCAATGTACTTGGTCATCACCACGGAGTGGACGCTGCCTTCGCCCGACACGGAGCGATAGGTCGCATGAGCGTGAAAAGGCCATGGCGGCAGCGGGAACGTTGCGTAACTGGGATTTGAAATCGTGTCCACCGACTCGGTGTACGGATTCTTGCGGCCCCAATATGGTCGTGTGTACTCCGCGTCTTGGGGAACGGAGACGCGAAACTGCACCGAAGCCATGTCGTTTGACTTGAGCGGCTTCAGGTCGCGCTTAACCACTTCAACCTTGTAGCCGGGCGGCAGATCGAGCGCGATATCTTCCGGTTCAAGAGCAATCGTGCCCCGATCGTAGAACCTTGCGGTAGCTGTGAAGGTTTGTCCGGGAACGGCAGTTTGCAAGGTTTGCTCGAGACGAAAGAAGCCGGTCTGCGCGCCTTCAGGCGGATCGACCGACGCGTCAAGCGTTACTCCGAGCGCCAGGTTTGCTGCGCGCTCGAATTGAGTCTGCTTGGTTTCGAGATTTGTCAGTAGCTCGAGCTTTTCCGCCTGCCCAAGCTGAGACGTCTTTACCTGGCGGATCAAATCGTCGACAACTTTTAATCCCTCCAGAAGCGGCGCCCCAGCTGCTGACGGATCTTCTGGCTTTGCCTTGTTTGCAGCGTCTCCCACGAGTTGTGCCATGCGTTCCAAATTGGCACGCAGCGAGGACACCTTGCCTTCGTCACCGCCAAGCCGTTCGGCCAGAGAAGGAAGGGAAGTGTCGATTCCGTCGAAGAAATCAGTCTCGTCATTCTTCAGCGTCCCAGCCGAAACAGTGGAATCCACGCGTCGGTAGTAGGTGTAGCGATGTCCGGGAGGCACGCGAAAACCGCCGGTGCCCTGGGAAGTCTGGTGAGCCAGGCCTTCCACCGCGAACTGGGTGAACGAGACCCCGAGCAGCGGAGAGTATGTGCCGATGTCGAACGCCAGCTTCGGTTCTTCCTGCTGAAAGTTTCCGACGTAGAGCTTCTTCGGCTGCCACGCCAGCAGTCCGTCCTTGAGCTGTTCAGGAAATCGGTTTGGATCGCCGGCAGCGCGGAAGGCTTCCTGTGCCAGGATTGCTGAGGCCTGATGATGAGCGTGTCCGTCGCGCGGCGTGCCGGAGAAGCGGGCAGTCAGCACGTCGGGACGAAAAGTGCGAATCACGCGCACTAGATCCGCGATCGCGGTATCGTGGCCACCCCATTTTTCAAAGGTCTCTTCCGGCGTCTTGGAAAAACCAAAGTCGGCCACGTGCGTAAAGCGCAGCTCGACGCCGTAATAATCCGTGGCTGCGAGCAGTTCAAGCGTGCGCAGGACGCCTAGTTCGTCAGAGAACGCGTCACCGGACTTGTTCTGTCCTCCCTGTCCGCGTGTCAGCGAGCAGAGCAGTGCAGTGGCTCCTTTGCCGCGCGACTCCAGCGTGAGCATGCCTCCGTCTTCATCGTCGGGATGAGCCGTCACCTGCATCAATCGCGCGGTCGTGCGCAGCCGCTGCAACTCCTGCTGTAAAGCGACGTATCCCTGGTCTTGCGGCAGCACGGGCTTTTCCGCATGGGCCGGTAGCCATAGGGATAAGACAATCGTTGAGGCAATCATGGCGATACAAACGCCGCTGGCCAGGACAAGAGGTTTTGAACGTCGCACAGGACGTTGGAGAGTGGTGGCAGTCATCGGTTGAAGAGCAGTAGATTCGCTGAATGAAGCGTCCGCTGCGTTTTCTTGCAGGGAACCGAGCAGTATAGCGGCTAGGCGCTCCGCTTAGGCTGGTTTCGCTGCGATGACGGGGTTTCGACGGCTAACTTTGGATCTTCATCGGTCTGCCACAGCTCCGCGCGAAGAACCCAATCAATGCGGTCAACCGCCTGCTGTGTGATGTCCAGGAGCTCTGCATCCTGTCGCGCGTGGACGGAATAGAGCACTGCCGTTAGCGCGTTGCGCACGTGATGGTTGACTTCGGCTGCAGTCTTCAGTTGCTCGCGCGCTGCCTGGCGGCCACGCATGTAATATCGCCCTGCGAGATAAGCCAGGAATCCGGCAACGGCGCTGGTAAACACGTCGGAGAAGAGGACTGTGCGGTTCTCGACTCCAAGGACTACATCAATAAAGATTCCGCTGGCGAAGACGAGGATGGTGGTTAGCGCCGCAATCAGAAATACGTGCCATTCATTCTGAAAGAGGTCTTGAGTCGCAAATGCACGCTTCTTCGGGGGAGTGATCATCGCTTGAGTGTCGAGAGGTTTGGATGCGAGCGGCACGAGCGACGCTCGCATCCATCGTTGTCTAGTAGTCCGCTAATTCCCGCATAGCCTGATAGAAGTCATCCGGCTGCGGCAGGATTTCGTCTTCGAGCAGGGGTTGGTAGGCCACGAATGTATCCATTGCAGCGACTCGCCGAACCGGCGCATCCAGTTCGTCGAAAAGCTCGTCCGCAATTCGTGCTGCGATTTCGCCACCGTAGCCCCAGCTCAATGTGTCCTCATGGGCCACAATCACGCGATTGGTCTTCTGCACCGAATTGGCGATGGCTTCCCAGTCGTATGGATTCAAGGTGCGCAGGTCAATGAGTTCCACGCTGATGTCGAGTTCCCGCTCGATGCGCTGTGCCGCCTGCAGTGCGCGCGGTACCGTCGCGCCATAGGTGACCACGGTCATATCGGAGCCTTCACGCACAATGCGTGCTTTCCCGAATGGAATCATGTAATCGGGTCCGGGATAAGGCGCGCGCCCATAGGTTTCACGGTAGAGCCGCTTGTGCTCGAGGAACAGCACAGGATCGTCGCAGCGAATTGCCGTGCGCAGCAGGCCGTTCGCGTCCAGTGAATTCGACGGGAAAACCACGCGCGTTCCCGGGGTGTGCGTAAATAAGCTCTCGCCGCACTGGGAGTGATAGATCGCACCGCCGGTCAGGTAACCGCCAATCGCCACGCGAATCACCGCAGGACAGGAAAAATTGCCGTTCGAGCGCCAGCGTATTACCGGCATCTCGTTGCGCAGCTGGTGGAAAGCCGGCCAGATGTAGTCGAAAAATTGAATTTCGACTACCGGCTTAAGTCCTCGCGTAGCCAGCCCGATTGCGCGGCCGACAATGGTGGCTTCCGCCAGAGGCGAGTTGTAGACGCGCTGCGCTCCGTACTCGCACTGCAGGCCGGACGTCAGCTTGAACACTCCGCCTTTGCCTTTTACCAGTTTTTCCGAGAGGTATTGCTCGCGGCTGCAATCGGCGATGTCCTCGCCGAACATGACGATGCGTTCGTCGCGCTTCATCTCGTCGCGCAGGCAAGCGTTGATCAAGTCGGCCATCGTCTTTTTGGCCTCGCCCGCGGCGGGCTGCGAGGAAAAAGCGGAGCTCGTAGGATCCACGTCGGGCGAATAGACAAAGTGCGTAATCGAAGCGGGTTCGGGAAAACGCGCTGCCACAGCCCGCTCTGCTGCCGCCTTTACTTCTTCATCCACTTCTTTCTCGAGACGGTTAATGCCTTCCTCGTCGAGGATGTTTTCGCGAATCAGAAACAGCTGCATCCGCGTGATCGGGTCCGTCTTTGCGTCCTTGGTTCGTTCCGATTCGGGACGATAGAGCTTTTCGTCGTCCGAGAACGAATGCGAGTACGGTCGTATTACATGACCATGGACGAAAGCAGGCCCTTTGCCGGAGCGGCAATGTGCCACTGCGTCGCGCATCGCGGCATAGCTTTCTACCGGGTCGGTGCCGTCACACTCGGCAAAGTAGAAATTCGGGAATCCCTGAACCAGCCGGGAGATGTTTCCGCCCGCAGTGTTTATCTCCACAGGGACGGAGATCGCATAACCGTTGTCTTCCACCAGAAAGAGCACGGGAAGTTTCAGGTTCGAGGCGTTGTTCATCGCCTCCCAGAATTCGCCTTCACTCGTCGTGCCATCGCCGCAGGAGACATAGACCACTTCGTCGCCGTGGAACATGACATCGTGGTAACCGGAATAGTCGCTGCGATCGCGATGCTCTGCCGCGCGCGGATTGCGACTCAGATATCGTCCGGCTTCAGCGCAGCCTATGGCCTGGAGAAACTGCGTACCGGTTGGGGAAGACTGGGTGACGATGTTCAGCTTTTTGTGTCCCCAGTGGGAGGGCATCTGTCGCCCCCCGGACGCCGGATCGTCCGCCGCGCCTACACCCTGTAAAAGTTGCTCCTCCGGCGTAACGCCGAGTGTGAGAACGAGAGCGCGGTCACGATAGTAGGGATAAAACCAGTCGTATCCGCCCTTCAATGCGAAGCCGGCAGCCACCAACAGGGCCTCGTGTCCCGCGCCGGAGATCTGAAAGAATATCTTCTGCTGGTTCTTGAGCAGGATCTCGCGGTCGTCCAGCCGGCGCGACATAAACATCAGCCGGTACATGCGAATCAATTGTTCTTTGCTGAGTCCTTGGTAGGTTTTTTCCTGATGAGGAGGCTCCGCGACTGCGGTCCTCTTATGCTCCGTCCGGCTTAGCGCCATGCGGACTCCTTGGGTGGGGTCTGTGCTTCGGGGAGCACTCTCCATTTTATGACGGAATGAAATCGGCTCGAAGGATTTGTTTCGTCAGACTTCCGCCGGCGAGTACTCGAAATACAGCCGCAGGGTAAGGCTGTCTTCGTCGCCCGATCCGATCTCCACGCGGATGTCGGCGCATGAGCGCACCACCACGTCGGCCTCGCGCAGTTCGTGTGCGGGATACGTTGTGGTCAAGCCGACTGCCTGCATGCCGGCCGATTTAGCTGCGGCGATTCCAGCAGCGGTGTCCTCAATCACCAGACACTCCGCCGGCGCAAAACCGAGAATGGACGCGCCTTTCAGATAAGGCTCTGGGTTGGGCTTTCCACGCTCCACCATTTCCGCTGTGACGGCATTCTCTGGCAGTGGAAGATGGACATAACCCATTCTGGCCTTCGCCAATTCGCGAGTCGCGGAGGTCACAACCGTCCAGTGGTCCGGCGGAAGGGAAGCGATGAGCTCGGCTGCGCCTTCAATCGCGCGCACTCCATCCAGGTCCTCAATTTCTTGGCGTTCGACTTTGAGATTCTCTTTCGCCGCATCCATCTCGGGTGCCACACGGCGGATCGTTTCGATGGAGCGGCGGCCGTGCGCCCACTGGATCACGTAGTCAGGATCGAGGCCGTGCTCCCTGGCCCAGCCTTTCCAGACGCGCTCGACTGCAGGCGTCGAATCGACGAGAACTCCATCGAGATCAAAGAGGATGGCGCGGCAGCTGAGCATAAAGACATTTCACCACGGACGTGCGCAGCTTCATTTCTCTGCGCAGGGGATTTTCAGATTATTTTGGGGAGAATATTTCGTTTGCGGAACTCGGATTTCGGTGCAGTCCAGAGGCAGCTCTGACCAGACCGTTATCCCACTGCCTGCAAACGCGCAGCAATCTGATCGAGCGTCTGCTGGATTCGATCGAGCTCGGCTTGCGTTGCGCCGGCGAAGTCCTCAAGGGTATGCGGCGCCCGGTCCAAATGGAAGTTGATCTTGCTCAAGATTTCGCGACCGCGTCCGCTGGCCAGAAGAACGCCCAAGCCACCCAACAACACTCCCAGCCCGCCCAGTCCATAGGTTAGTTGTCTGTTCTTTTCCATCCCTTTCGGGACCCCGCTTCCGCATGCCCATAAACAGGGCATCCTTGCTAAAGACTATGATGCAGCTTCTCACCTCATCGCTACGGAAATATGCTTAAAGGCCATTACCAGCGGCCAAACTGCTGATTTCAGACCCTCCACGGAGCTAAGGGCAACCAACGTCCTATCCGTGGCTTCGTTCATTCAGAGCAGGGAGTTCAACTTTTACCAGGGATCGGGGTTTATAGCTGCTGAGCCGTGCGCCGAGTTCAGGATTTTCAAATGCGCGGCAAGACTCCGATTATTAACGCTGCAGGAATGAGGAAAGAAGCAATGAAGAGGCTTTCGCTGGCAATTATTTCGGTGGGACTGCTCATGGCCCCCGCCACGGCAACTTTTGCGCAGATCGATATGAGCCAAGGGCAGAATCAGGGCCAGAACCAAGGCCAGAACCAGGGACCTGTGCTGCAGCAGCGCAACCAAGGCCCGTCAGGTCCGAACGTCATTCCCGCCGACACGCAGTTCGAAGTGCAGCTGAAAGACACTCTCGACACCCGCAAAGACTCTCCCGGCAAGAAGTTCAAGGCCAAGCTGGCGCAGGACCTGATCGCGCAGGATGGCAGCACCATCCCCATGGGATCCGAGGTTCGTGGACATGTAAGCGACGTCCAGGGCGGTTTGCATTCGCAGCTTCTGCTGAGCTTCGATCAGATCAAGACCAAGCACGGCTGGGTGCCGCTGGCGGCGACGGTTGCCGGAGTTCCGGGAGAGCATGGCGTGCAATCCGAGACTGGTCCGGAAGGCGAGATCAAACACACGAAGATCGACGCCCGTCGCGAGGTTGAGGACGCAGCGGCCGGTGCCGCATTGGGCGCCATCGCCGGTGCTGCCGCAGGCGGCGGGAAGGGCGCAGCCATCGGAGCGGGCATCGGCGGCGGAATCGGAACCGGAACCGGCCTTCTGCTTGGCCGCAATATCCGACTGAACAAAGGCCAGGCACTTGAGCTTCGCCTGGAACGCGACATCTATTTGCCGCGCGGGTAAGCTACCGCGCAGCAATACAACGGGTGGGCGGCTTGCCCGTTTCCGTACATCCAGCAATCTCAGCGAACATTCCGCTATCGCTGTGCGTCCCGCGCTCGTCCCTAAGCTGCTGCAAATGCGCGTACTGGCGCTCCGTCTGCTTGGCAGCAAAACTGCGCTACTAGCAGTGCATTCCTGTCTTCAATCCTGTTCTGGAGGGCGGTATGGCCAAGATCGAGCGTATTCGGCAAGTGTTGTCGAGCCCATTTGGTGCTGAAGAGTTCAAGAGCCAGGCGGAAAAGGGATGGCGCGTGGTCGCCATTGAGTGGGAGCGTGAGGTAGCAGAGGAAGTTCCGCCGGCGCCTGCTCCCGCGGAAGAGCCTCCCTTCGGACTGCAGGTTGCCAAAGACAGCGAGCAGCTCGAGGTCAACCCTACCGAGCGCGAAGCGCTGTTCATGATGATGGAGCTCACGGTTCAGGAAGGACCCTATTCCCGCATCGCCGACGAGCTCAACCGCCGCGGATTCCGCACCCGCGCCGGCCGCAAGTGGAATCCCGTTTCGGTATTTCAAATGCTGCCCCGCCTGATCGAAGTCGGCCCGCGAATCTTTTCTACAGAAGAGTGGCAGGAGCGGCGCAAAAAGCTCAAAGCGGCCGGCAGTTAAAGTCTTACTCCATTCCCCAAACCGTCACCAGAAACGGGATGAGTCAGATAGTTGACAGAGTCAACTATCTGGCGCAAGCTCGTTCGCATGCACAATCCGGCCTTTGCCGAGCGTGTTCATGCGGTGCGCCAATTTACCCGCTTCTACACCAAAGAACTCGGAATCCTGCACGAGCGGCTGTTGAGCAGTCCGTATTCCTTAGCGGAATCGCGCGTTCTCTACGAATTGGCGCATCGCTCGAAATGCACAGCTAAACAGCTAGCCACGGAGCTCGATCTTGACCCCGGCTACCTGAGCCGCATCATTGCGCGCTTTGCGCGCGAGCGTCTGGTTCGCCGGGAGCGCTCGACCGAGGATTCGCGTCATATCTACCTGACGCTCACGAAAAAGGGAAAGAGTGCATTTCTCCCGTTAAATCGCGCTTCGAGCAAACAAGTGAGCGGCATTCTCCATCGGCTGCCTGAAACCGAGCAGTCACGCCTGGTGCGCGCGATGGCAGAAGTA
>JAFAUE010000356.1 GCA_019243475.1 Acidobacteriota bacterium
AATGGTACGTGGAATCTATCTCCGACAGGCTCTCCGTCCGTCCCCCGGTTTTTCTTCACGCGAGGGTTGCCGCGGCAGTTCTGTACAACACCAGTTCACTCGTACCGGACCGCCTCGAGCGGGCTTATACGCATGGCCTTTCGCGACGGCATGTAGGACGCAGCCAGCGACACTGCTATCAGCAGCGACGCGGCGACGAAAAGCGAAGCCGCGTCGGCGGAGGTTACACCGAAGAGCAGGCTACTCATCAGGCGGCTCAGGAGCAGCGAAGCGATAACGCCAAGAGCTGTCCCAGTGAGAGCCATTGCTCCAGCCTGTCGCAGGATCATCTGCGCGACGTCTGTAGCACGGGCCCCTAGCGCCAAGCGAATTCCTATTTCGGGAGTTCGTTGTCCCACGATGTAGGAAATCACGCCATAGATCCCGATGGCAGAAAGAAGCAGCGCCAGAGCGGCAAAGATCGCAAGAACAATCATGACAAAGCGCCGCGTTGCTAGCCATTCCGAGACACTTTCCTCCATGGTGTGCACGTCAAACATCGCCATGCCATGGTCGAGTTGAAATACCTCGTTCTGAATAACCGGTACCAGGAGAGACGGATCGGACCGGGTGCGAACAGCTACTGTAGCGCCGCTCCCGGCTCCAAGCACAAGGTACTTGTCTGGAAGCTGGGAGTAGGGAAAATACATCTGCCTGGTCACGAACGCGGCAGGCTCGTCCGTGAGAGCCCAGTGATTCACGTGTGCAATGACACCGACAATCTGCGAGGTCCCGGTGTACCCCACGTGAATGCGCTTTCCGATCGGGTCTTGGTTGGGAAACATGCTTCGTGCAAATGCCTCGTCGATGATGGCTACCTGCGGCGCCCCGGGCCCGTCGGAGATTTGGAACGTTCGCCCCCGTTTCAACACGATGCCCATGGCTTGGAAATAATCAGGGCTGACGAAGAACCAGATTGCCGAGGTCTTGCCCTTGTCCCGCATTTCGCTCGCTCGATCCGGCAGGTCAAACGGGACCACATCCGCGCTTCCGCTTAAGGGAAGCGGGTCGAGCAACATGGACGCGGAATTGACGCCAGGCAAGGCCTCGATGCGTTCCGTCAGATGACGGAAGACCGCTCGAAGCTGTAGCGGGTCTGCCGCGGCAACCGGCGATGGGCTAACGTCAAAGACCAGCACATTATGGGGATCAAATCCGGGGCGAACGCGCAAGAGGTTTTCCATGGTGCGAATCATCAGCCCCGCGCCGACCAGAAGCACGAGAGCAATGGACACCTCGCCGATAACGAAAACGGTCTGCGCGCCACGGCCTAAGGAACTCGAGCCGCGTCCTCCAGATTTCAGGGCTTCGTTAAGATTCAGGCGAAAAATCTTCACCGTCGGTGCCAGGCCTACGAGAATGCCGGCGGCAATAGAGAGAAGGAGAACGAACATCAGCACGTGGCTGTCGACTGCGAGCGTTTCAAGCCGGGGTACACTCCGGGGAATCAGGGCCTTTGCTGCTCGAGCGCCGAGGGCAGCTAAAAATATTCCACCCAGGCCCCCCATCGATGCGAGAAAGATGGCCTCGATGAGCATCTGCAGCGCAAGGTGCGTCCAGCCGGCTCCCAGGGCAGAGCGCGTGGCGAACTCCTTCATTCTTGCAGTCGCACGCGCGAGCATCAGGTTTGCCACATTGGTGCAGGCGATGAGCAGAACGAAAGTTACGGCGCCGAGCAGCACGTAGAGCATAGGTTCAACCGCGGCAAGGAGCTGTTTGCGCAGGGAAATCACAGTAACGCCGACGTCGCGATTCGTGTCGGGGAACGCCGCAGCCAGATTGGCGGCGATGTGCGACATCTCGGCAGCGGCTGAGTTCTCGCTCGCTCCCGGTGCCAAACGTCCGATCACGGAGAGGCCGGTCGTGACCTTACGGTCGCGAAAACTCGGATCTCGCCACTGGCCGAGGGGCACGAAGATGTCGCTGGGTGTAAACAGCGCAGTCTTGAGCGTGCGAACTGCGTCCGGCACCACACCCACTACTTCATACGCACTTCCGTTCAGGTCCAGAGCGCTTCCCAAAACTGTATTGCGGGCGGAATATCGGGTCCTCCAAAAGCTCTCGCTCACAAGCGCCACGTTGGCCCCGCCGAGCGTGTCCTCAGACGCGTGGAATTCGCGTCCCAAAATGGGCTCGACACCAAGCGTCGCCAGGAATCCGGCTGACACCATGGCCGTGCGCAGCCTTTCTGGACGCCTGCCTCCGCTAAGGATCATGTTGTCCCGCCGGAATGCCGCGAGCGAAGCGAAGGCCTGCGTGGTGCGCTGCCAATCCAGAAAATTTGGATACGAGACCGAGGCACGCTGTGCGCTCGACGTCCGGTCATAAAGAAGGCACAGGCTTTGAGGTTCCCGAAAGGGTAACGGCTTCAGCAGCACCCCGTTTACGACCAGAAAGATGGCCGCGTCGGCCCCGATTCCAAGCGCAAGCGTGAACACGACAACGGCGGTGAATCCAGGATTTCGCCAGGCCGTTCGCCGGGCATAGCGGAGATGCTGCCGAAGCTGCTGTACAAAAGAATCGACCATGTCTGCCCTCGATGTTGGCAACGAGTTTAGGCAGCAGGACGAAGCGAGACTATCCGGAATCTGCGCTGCAATTCGGCGGTGGGAGGGAAGTGCTGGGAATTTGGTGCGTTGGGTCGCGCCGCCTTAACGATTATCTTCTTCAGATTCCTCGCTGCTGCCGGCAGCATTCGCGTGAATCATGCGCGGATAACATGTTCTGAGATGATTCTGACGCCGAAGATAACTGACAGGACAGCAGATTACTGCGCCGCATAGTATCCCTTGCGGCAATGAATATGCAGACCAAATCTGTCGGTGCTGACGCGAATGCGATGAAAGCTGCCATCGGCCTGCCATACCGGCGGCTTATAGCCCAGAAGATATTGGTTCCGGAGCTGTGAATTTATTTTGCGAAAGGCGGCCTTCAGCCCACTTGCTCCCGAAGCATGCAAGAGGGAACCGCCGGTACTCTCCGCGAGCTTTGCCAGGGGGGCATCGGTGGCAGTATACGGAAAGATGTTAAGGGCAAAAATCACTACCTCAGCGTTAAGCGCCGCGTTGATGGCATCTGTGATGGTGGCATGGCTCGCGTTATCCTCACCGTCGGTAATGAGGATGAGCGCATGGCGAGTAGGTCCGGTTTCATTCGCAAATGCCATTTGCTTGCAGGAGTTCGTCAGGGCATCGTAAATGGCAGTGGACGTTTGGCTCGCGGCCAAATGGTGAACATCCTTTTCCAGCAGAGTCAGGTTAGTGGTGAAATCCTGAATCATGTGAAGCTTGTCACCAAAGACCATCAGGGCTGCGGAATCCGAAGGCCGCAGTGTTTCCCGCAGGAAGGTCGCAGCCGCTCGCTGTTCGGCCTTCAACGAGGAGCTCACCGATCCGCTGACATCGATGAGAACGGCCACGCGAAGCGCTAGATCCTCCTCGCGAAGAAAGTAGGTCAAGCTGCCGGGGTGCAAACCGTTGTCGGAGACTCTCACGTCTTTCTCTGTTAAGTTCGACACAAAGTGACCGCGCCAGTCCGAAGCTGAGAACAGCACGCTTACTTCTCGTACACGGCTCGAGAAAGTGTTTGTGGCTGCTTCAGCCATGTCAGTCGTAGCTGCGGCCGAAGGTGCAATATTCAACCCCTCCGGCCCAGCCTGAAGCTTGTTCGAGCTCTGCACCGAGGTTTGGGCGTATGAAGTCACAAGCGCAAGCACCAGGAATATCGAACAACAGAAGGCGGCGGCTATTGTTTGCCTCGATCTCATAGGAATTCCTCTTGGAGGTTCCGGGTAAGTCAGCACCTGTGAGGGGGAAATATCCGGCCTCCTAACCCTGAAAGCCATAAGCAGAGCGTGACCTTTGTCTGAAATGATTCTGACGGCGCAAACCCCTGAGGCGTGGGACGTTATGCAAACCGGGAACGGACCTCGGTCCAGAGCCGGGCAGCGATTATTTCAGTGACGGGCTCATCAGCTAAATCATCCGCAATCTCTCCGTCATCGACGGCCTGGAAGTGCGGTCGCAAACCTCCTCGTTTCCCTTTAAGGACAAGCCCGCTCAAGTTCGCGATGTCCGCGGGTAGCTTTCGGTGAAGCTGGTCCTGGAAGGCTCTGTTCAACGGCGTCGGAGAAGCTTCGCAATCACTGCGCAACTCATTCGAGTGGTAGACGACGTTCCAATTTGGTCGGGCAGCTTCGAATCGCGAACTAAAAGATGTTCCGCCATTCAGGACGAGATCTCCCGCTCCATCGTCAATCAGTTACGCCTGAAGTTCCCGGTTGTCGAATAGCGGAAGTGTTTCTTGCTGCCGTCCCAAAGGGCGGGTGGCCGACCCTTTCTTCGATCAAGGTCTCGCTGCTTGTTTATTGCGAGGAGCGGCGAGAGTATAATCCGCCGCGGCGTATGAGGTCCGTATGCGATCAACGCTTTGTATCCTAGCCGCATTTTTGTGCACTTGTGGGTTGATAGCGCAAGCGCCGCAGAGAGCGCCGAGGCAGGCGAACGACACCTCACAAGTATTACGAGAGTTGGAGAATCGGTGGGTAGCTGCGCTCAAAGCGTCCGACACAAGCGCATTGAATGCGATCTTGGACGACAAATTCGTGGACACAGATGAAAGCGGTAATCGCGGAGACAAAGCTGGCGTGCTCCAAGCTCTGAGGTCGGGCGATTTGAAGCTTAAGTCTGTTTCAGTATCAGCAATGCAGTTTTATTCGTATGGCGACGCGGCTGTGGTGACCGGCTCAAGCGCTCAGGATGGGACCTACAAGGGCCAGCCGCTCAGCCCTAAAATTGTGTTCACCGACACATTTATCCGCCGCAACGGTAAGTGGGTAGCTGTCGCCTCGCAGCGCACCACCTCGCGTTGAGCTAGAGCCCTTTCCTACCTGAATAGCTCAATGGTCACTTTCAGTGATCCCGCCACGTTGAACAGCGTCGTACCAGAGTCGATTTTTGCGATGGGGATGATGCCGGGGGAAGGTATGGACTCTCCGTCCTGCCGGTAATAAATAGCAACATCGTGAGCGGGAGATCAGTACGCAATGTCGCCCACCTCATAGCTCTTCGTTCTCGGTCCTTTTTCAGAAATCGCTCTTGGCAGCTTCGCGTACTTCTCGCGCGCGAACAAATCGTTCATTGACGACCTCAGAGGAAGAAGGGAGACGAAATCCTGCGCAGTTTCGTTATTGGCGGTGGTAGCGGTAATTGTCTTGCCGGCGGCTTTTATTCTGATTTTCATGTTGGTTATCTTCTGACTCGCTGTTTCGCTTGTTTTGCTTTTGCCATTGCGTGATGTCGCGCCTCGGCGGTTGTCCGAAGTACCTGCTGTACTCACGGCTAAATTGGCTCACGCTTTCGTATCCCACTTCATAGGCGGCGCTGGTTGCGTCGATGCCGTGCATCAGCATTCGCTGCCGCGCCGCCTGCAGTCTGAGTTGCTTCTGGAATTGCAAGGGACTCATCGCCGTCAATGCCCGGAACTGATGATGCAGCGTCGAGACGGCCATGCGCGCCA
>JAFAUE010000440.1 GCA_019243475.1 Acidobacteriota bacterium
ACTATCACTGTCATCTTTCTGCCAAGGACATTGCTGACGACCACCGCTTTCGCGACCTGACGGAAATATGGCTTGAAGGCGATCACTACAAATGGAGGGCCATGCGCGCCAACGGGGTGCCGGAACGGTACTGTACCGGCAACGCCAAACCGTACGAAAAGTTCCTTGCCTGGTCGCGCACAGTTCCCCACACACTGCGAAATCCGCTTTATCACTGGACCCACCTCGAGCTGAAGCGCTACTTCGATATCGACGATCTGCTCGACGAAAGCACTGCGGAGAGCATCTGGCACAAGGCGAACGACCGTCTTGCACAGGGCAACTTCACAGCGCACGGAATTTTGGAGAAGTTCCACGTCGTAGCCCTGTGCACGACGGACGATCCAGTAAGTTCGCTGGCTGATCACGAACGCGTTCGCAACTCGGGAATCTCTACCGCCGTCTTCCCGGCATTTCGCCCGGACCGCGCCCTGCGCGTGGACGATCCCGCCGCATTCAATGAATGGACAGAGAAACTGAGCGAAGCAGCGAATACACACATCGCGCGCTTCTCAGACTTTCTGGGCGCGCTGAGCAAGCGGCATCAGGATTTTCACGATCATGGCTGCCGCTTGTCCGACCATGGCATGAATCAGTGCTACGCCGACTTCTGCACCGAACCCGAGGCTGCTGCCATTTTCGACAGGGCGCGCGCCGGCGAGGCAGCGAGTGCCGCCCAATTTCTGCGCTTTGCCAGCTTCATGATGGTCTTTTTCGGCGAGCTTGACGCAGGCAAGGGATGGACGAAGCAGTTGCATCTCGGCGCGTATCGCAATGCCAGCACAAGGGCCATGCGTACGCTGGGCCGCGATACCGGATTCGACGCTATCGGCGACTGGCCGCAGGCTGAAGCTCTAGCTCGCTACCTCGACCGTCTTGATCAGAACAACCGCCTTCCCAAAATGGTGGTTTACAACGTGAATCCCAACGACAACTATGCCTTTGCGACGGTGGTCGGCAGCTTCCAGGACGGCAGCATTCCCGGCAAAATGCAGTTCGGCAGCGGCTGGTGGTTCCTCGATCAGAAAGAGGGCATGGAGTGGCAGATCAACGCGTTGTCGAATTGCGGTCTGCTGTCGCGCTTTATCGGCATGCTTACCGACTCGCGCTCCTTTATGTCGTACCCACGGCATGAATACTTCCGCCGCGTTCTCTGCAATTTAATTGGCCGCGAGGTGGAAGCCGGAGAATTGCCCGACGACGATGAACTGGTCGGCTCGATGATTCGCAACATCTGTTTCGAAAATGCCTTCAGATTGCTGGAGCTCCCAATTCCATCTCCGAAGCCAGTCGGTCAGGGCGTTGCTAAGTAGAAGCTTGCAGCGTTGACCAGCGCATCGAACCACCGAACTTCATCAGTTCTGCGGGAGCGCCTTCGCATGCTCCCGCAAGCCGGCTGAGCGAGAAGCGTTCCGCCGCCGCAGATATCTCTTCTGCTCCCTTCGCATCTTCATCATCCGCATTTATCATCGAAGATTACCTCGATACTGCAAGGACTCAGCCTTTGCCTGACAACCAGCTTGATCTGCTCGGCAATCTGCAACGCAGCCACATGTGCGGCGTGCTGCGCGCGAAGGATGCAGGTGCGCGCGTCACTCTTATGGGATGGGTGAATCGCCGCCGCGACCTCGGCAACCTCATCTTCATCGATTTGCGAGACCGCTCCGGACTCGTTCAGATCGTCGTCGACAACGAAGCTGACCCTGCGCTGCACAAAAAAGCAGAGAACGTGCGCTCCGAGTACGTGCTTGCAGTAGTCGGAAGCGTGAAGCGCCGCGATGCCGCCACGGAAAATAAGAATCTGCCAACGGGTGAGATCGAGATCATTGCCGAAGAACTGCGCGTCTTGAATGACGCTAAGACGCCTCCGTTCTCGCCCTCTGAGCAGGCCATTGGCAATGAAGAGCTTCGCCTCAAGTATCGCTACATCGACATGCGGCGTCCGGAGATGCAGTCGAATATCGAGCTGCGTTCGCGAATCTCGCTTGCCATTCGCAAGTCGCTGACCGACCGGGGATTTCTTGAAATCGAAACTCCGTTTATGACGCGCAGCACGCCGGAAGGCGCTCGCGACTACCTGGTGCCCAGCCGGGTCTATCCCGGGTCTTTTTACGCGCTGCCGCAATCGCCGCAGCTGTTCAAGCAGATCCTGATGATCTCCGGCTTCGACAAGTACTTTCAGATCGTGCGTTGTTTTCGCGATGAAGATCTGCGCGCCGACCGCCAGCCGGAGTTCACGCAGATCGATCTGGAAATGTCTTTTCCCACCCAAGACCGTGTCTTCGAAGTGGTGGAGGCATTCCTGGTGGCTGCATTCCGCGAGGGCGGCATCGAGCTTAAACCTCCGTTTTTGCGCATGACCTACGACGAAGCCATCTGCAAATACGGGATTGACAAGCCCGACCTGCGCCTGCCGGAGATGACCGACGCGCGTAAGGCTTTTACCGAGGAGAACTTGAATGCTTTGAGTCTTGATCCGCTGCTGCCGGTGGTTGCAGTCCGCATTCCGAAAGTGGGCGAGCTCTCGCGCAAAGAACGCGACGACAACAAGCAGCTCTTCAGTCCCAAATCGGGAGCAAAGCTCATCGACGACCTGAAGCGTCTGGAAAAGAGCTTTCCCGAAGCTGTATCGAAGCTGCGGGAGTTGAGCAAGGCTGAGGCCGAAGACTTGCTTGTCCTTGTTGCGGGCGGGCCGGCCAACGACCGCTCTCCGATCGCGATGCGCAAAGCGGCTGAAGCGGTGTACACCTCTGCCGGAGCGTTCCGTGTTGCGCTCGCGCAGAAGTACAAAGAGAAACACGGCGCGTTCAGGAAGGCGGGCACAGCCGATGACTATCGTTTTCTTTGGGTCACTGACTTTCCCATGTTCGAGTATGACGACAAGGAAGGCCGCTGGAACGCAGCCCACCATCCCTTTACTTCGCCGCATGAGGAAGACTTCGGCAAACTGCTCTCAGATCCGGGAGCGGTACGCTCGCTCGCATACGACGTAGTGCTGAATGGGACCGAGTTGGGCTCGGGGTCGATTCGTATTCATCGTCAGGACATTCAGCAGCTGATCTTCCACGCTTTGGGCATGTCTGTGGAGGAGGCGCGCTCCCGCTTCGGCTTCTTCCTCGAAGCGCTTGAATACGGTACGCCTCCGCACGGAGGAATTGCGCTGGGCTTGGATCGAATAGTGATGATCCTAGCCGGCGCCGAAAGCCTGCGCGAAGTGATCCCGTTTCCCAAGACCGCCAAAGCCGTGGACCTGATGGTGGACGCGCCGACGCCGGTAAGTCCGGCGCAATTGAAGGAGTTGGGGATCTCGGTCAAAACTTAAAGACCGCGTTCGCCGTTCCCTGATTCTGTGGTTAAATCACCCCGATGGGCCGCATCCGCGTACTCTCCGACAACGTAGCCAACAAGATCGCGGCCGGAGAAGTA
>JAFAUE010000467.1 GCA_019243475.1 Acidobacteriota bacterium
ATAGGGCGAGCGCTTCCTTGCCCATCTCGCGGCCCCAACCGGACTCCTTGTAACCGCCGAACGGCATTGCCGCGTCGAAGACGTTGTAGCAGTTGACCCACACGGTTCCTGCGCGCAGTTTTGCAGCCAGCGCGTGCGCCTTGCCGATGTCCTTGGTCCAGATGCCGGCAGCAAGTCCGTAGCGCGTATTGTTGGCTTCAGAAGCGATCTCGTCGATGCTCTTGAAGGGCATCGCCGTGACTACCGGCCCGAAGATTTCCTCACGCACCACTTTCATATCCGGTTTCGTGTTGACGAGCACAGTCGGCTCAACGAAGTATCCGCGGTTGCCGACCTTCTTGCCGCCGACCACGGCTTTCGCGCCTTCGTTCAACCCAGCCTCCATGTAGCCGCAGACCCGACGGAACTGTTCATCGGAGACCAGCGGTCCCATATTGGTATCGGGATTCATGCCAGGACCGACTTTGATCTTCTTTGCCGCCTCGGCTACGCCGTCCACGACTTTGTCGAAGATCTTCTCTTCAACGTAGAGTCGCGATCCGGCACAGCAGCACTGCCCGTGGTTGAAGAAGATCGCGCCGGCGGCTCCGGCAGTCGCCTTACTTACATCGGCATCGTCGAACACGATGTTGGGTGACTTGCCGCCAAGCTCGAGCGTGACTTTCTTTAAGTTACCGGCAGCAGCCTGAACGATGAGTCTGCCAACTTCAGTTGAGCCAGTGAATGCGACCTTGTCGACATCGGGATGCGCGGCCAGAGCGGCGCCGGCCGTTTCGCCAAAGCCGGTGACGATGTTCAGCACACCTTGTGGCAATCCAGCTTCCTGCGCGAGTTCGCCGAGGCGCAACGCCGAGAGCGGAGTTTGCTCTGCGGGTTTTAGGACGATAGTGCATCCGGTCGCCAGGGCCGGTCCCAGCTTCCACGCCGCCATCAGCAGCGGGAAGTTCCACGGGATGATTTGTCCCACCACGCCGATGGGTTCGCGGCGCGTGTAGGCGAGGAATGGTCCCGCAATGGGAAGCGTGCTGCCTTCGATCTTGGTCGCCCATCCCGCCATGTAGCGTAAGAGATCGACCGCCAGCGGCACGTCGGCAACACGCGATACAGATATCGGTTTGCCGTTGTCCAGGGTTTCGAGTTCAGCAAATTCTTCGGTATGTTGTTCGAGCAGGTCAGCGATCTTCCAGATGATGCGGCCGCGCTCGCTGGCGCTCATCTTTGACCACGGGCCGCTTTCAAAAGCGCGGCGGGCGGCTTTCACTGCGAGATCAATATCTGCTTTGTCGCCTGCAGCGACGCGTGCCAGAACTTCGCCGGTGGCCGGATCCAGGCTGTCGAATGTCTTCCCGGATTGCGCTGCCACCCAGCGGCCGTCGATGAGAAGCTTGCGTGGTGTGGCTAAAAACTGGCTGACTGCGTCTTGCATTTGGAGTGGAGTAGCTGTTGCCATATGGCCTCCTCAGAGACGAGGTTTTGGAAGGTAACTGCGAATCTTACCACCGCGAAGGGCGGGTAGGCGAATCAGCCCATTCAGGATGGGAGCGAATCGTTCTTAATACTTTTGATGGTGCAACTAGAAGTGTGCTCGATGTTCTTTCAGGATGCACCGGTCCATCACCACAGTGATGCCCGCGTTGCGCGCTTTTTGCGCTGCGGCGGGATGGATCACGCCCTCCTGCAGCCAGATCGCTGGAATCTTCATGCGGATAGCGTCGTCAACGATCTCGGGCACGAACTCCGGGCGGCGGAATACATCTACGAGATCGATTTTCTCGGGAATCTGAGAGACTGAAGCGTAGGCCTTCTCGCCCAAAACGCTGCTCTCGTTTGGATTGACAGGAATAATCCGGTAACCCTTGCGTTGCATGTACTGCGACACTCCGAAGCTCGGGCGCATCGGGTCGGAAGAGAGTCCGACTACAGCAATGGTGCGTACGCGGGAGAGAAGATCGCGAATTTCGTCTTTCTCGGTGGACGGCATATTGATTAAAGATACTCCGCCTTTCCGCTCGGACTGGTGCGCGTCTTAAACAGCTTCAGCCCCATCTTGCGCAGCGTTTCCGGAACGTTCTTGTTCATCGAGAGCGATTTCAAATCGGGAGCCATAAGGTTTTTCATCAGGCCGAGCGAGAGATCCAGCGGCGTGCGCGGGTTGCCGCACAGGTTCTTTATTACCACATAGCTCTTCATGAACTTGTGATTGCGCGCAATGTCTCGCAGTACGTTTTCGCGGACATTCTTCATGCTGGCGAAGGTCTCGATCTCCTGCTCACTGACTTTGGGAGACGACAGCACTGCAGACGAGACCAGCTTGGAGCCGTCGCGTATCAGGATGGCGCGCTCTTCCTTGTTGCCGAGCATAGCCACTTTGATGCGCTCGCCCACGTTCATGCGCGCCA
>JAFAUE010000244.1 GCA_019243475.1 Acidobacteriota bacterium
GGTGATCGCCGTCGCGAACGTGAGCCCTCCGATCTGCGCATAGCAGAGCGGCTCCCAAAGTGGTCCACCGTGCATTGCAAGCGGCACCAGCCCAAGCACGGTTGCGCCCACCGTGATCATTACGGGACGCAGTCTCACAATGCCGGCATCGAGCAGCGCTTCCCGCAATGGTTCCCCGCGGTGATGTGCCTCTTCGATGAAGTCGAACAACACGATTACGTGACTGACAATCACGCCAACCAGGCTTGCGATCCCCAGGAATCCCATAAATCCGAAGGGCTGACGCATGATGACGAGTCCAGCCAAAGCGCCGGTGATCCCGTAAGGGATCGCGGCGAACACGAGGAACGGCTTGATTGCATTTTTGAATTGCAAGACTAGAGCGATATAGATGAGCACTACAGAAATACCCATCACGACACTTAATTGCTTGAAGCCCTTCTGCTGCTCGTCGTATTCGCCTCCGATTTCCAGAAAATATCCAGCCGGAAGTTTCTGCTGGAACTCTTTAATCCTGGGCAATAAAGGCGTGAGGACTTCAGAAGGCAATACTCCCGGAGCGGGAAAGGCGGAGACCGTCACTGTACGGAATTGGTTGCGGCGCTTGATCTTTTGTACAGACATTTCCGTCGCAACGTTCGAGATCTGACTCAGCGGTACCCGCTGGCTGCTGCTCAGCGAATAGACATACAGGTTCTGGATGTTCGAAACACCGGCTCGGTCTTCCATTCTCAAGCGAGCAAGTATGGGAATCTGCTTGTCCGCTTCTCGGTATTTCGCGACGGGCAAACCGCTGGTAGCCGCCGTCGATGAGAGCGCCACGTCAAGGTTGGTGATGCCCGAAAGATTTGCGCGGTCGGCATCGACCTTAAGACGAGCAGTCATTGCGGGCTCTCCCCAGTCGTCGCGTACCCGTGCCGCATTCGGCTGGGCGCGCAGGATCGCCTGCAGTTCGCCGGAAAGCTCATGCAGGACGCCGATATCTGCTCCTGAGATTCGAATGGAAACGGGAATGCCGACCGGCTTGCCTGTCTCGAGTTGTCGAACATCAACTCGAGCTCCCGGCACCTCGCGACTCAGCGCGATCTGCAGGGGTCCAACGAGTTCGTTGGTCAGGTGCTTATCGCTCACTTCGACGACAATCTGGGCATAGTTGAGCTGTTGCTGTTCAGGATCCACGGAAAACCAGAAACGAGGTCCGCCTCCACCCGCGAAGGTCGTCAAAGATTTCAAGACATCCTTCTCATGATGTTCGTTTCCAAACCGCTCGGCTTCTTGACGAATAACGCTCTCCGCTCGTTGAGCAACGACATTCGTCGCGCCGAGAGGGGCATCCGGCGGCAACCAGACATCGACATACGAGAGATAAGAAAGATCTTTTGGGAAGTACTGCGGCTTCAGCATAGAGAACAACCAACCGCCCAATACGAGCACTACGAGTGAGCCCGCGAAGGTCCCCCAACGATGCCTGAGCGCGAAGTCTCCTACTCGGTAGTAAAGTGCGGGAAAACCATGCTGTCGCCGTTCAGCGATAGGCGGCTCCAAAGTCTTCGGTGCTTTGATCAGGTAATAAGCGATCAGCGGAATAAACGTAAACGTCACAATGACAGAGGCGACTAGCGTGCAGGTCATCACCACCGGCAAACTGTAGAGGAAGAACCTGACGTCTCCAGTGAGCATGAGGAATGGCAGATAGGCGACGATGTTCGTCACAGTGGCAAATATGATCGCCTTTGCCAATTTTGTTGGGCCGATCCAGGAAGCGATATCTCGCGGTGAACCGGCTCCCATCTCGCGCTTGATCGCATCACCTGCGACCACAGGCATGTCCACGAGCAATCCAAGAGCGATGATCAAAGTCGCAATGGAAACCTGCTGAATGTCGATATTCAGCACGTGGATGATGCCGAACGTAAGCGCAAGCGTCATCGGGATGGAGGCAGCCATCAGCATGGCGGCCCGCCAATCCCAAAATCCGACCAGCGCGACGACGACCACGAGCACAATGGCTTCGTAGAGACTGTGCATCAAAAGATCCACCAGCTCGTTCACTTGTTTGGGCTGGTCCGAGGTGCGAGCCATGATGAGGTCAGCAGGCATTTGCTGGCGGACGCCGGCCAATGCTTTGTCAACCGCTGTCCCAAACTTGAATATCTGTTCGCCCGAACGCATTTGCACGGCGAGTGTTATTGCCCGGTTGCGATGCCAGGTTCCATTCGCATCACGCGAAGTCACGTAATTCAAATAGCGCGCAGGCGTCTGATATCCACGCGAGATGTCCACCACATCGCGCAAGTAAATCGGCACGCCTGACGGGGATGTTGCGAGAAGAACGTTGCCAATGTCTTTCCTGCTTTTGAACTCAGCAGTGGCATCCACGAGCACGTTTCGCGATTGGGTCTCTACCAGACCTCCGGGAGCAGTTACATTTCGAGCGCTCAGCACGTCCTTGATCTTCGTCGGCTGCAGCTTCAGAGCAGCCAGCCGGTCATCTGAGTACTCCAGATAGATTTGCTCCGGCAGAACACCTACACGCTGAACCTTGGCCACTTCCGGTACACGTTGCAGTGTGCGTTGGATTAAATCGGTGAAGTCGTCAAGCTGCCGATACGAATAACGATCGTTGGCAACTTCCGCCATGCCCTGCTTCGTGGACTGAGGATCGCGAACAATGATTGGACCGGAAGCGTCGGGGTGAAAGTCGTGCTCTTGCAGCTTTTTCTCGATAAAGCGCCGTCCATATGCCCGGATTTCATCATCTGACTTCGTCGTAGCAAAATCGATTCCGGAGCAGCCTGCGGCAGAGAGCGAGCGAACCTCTTGCGCTATTCCGTCCTGCTGGGCTTGCTTAGCCAGCATTAGAAATGGCCGCTCGATTACGCTGGGCGCCACTGATGCCGGGTAGCAATAGAGAACAGCGGTCCGCCCGCTCGTAGTTCCCTGGCGTTCTTTTTCGATCGCATCACGCACAGCGCGTGCGCGCAACTCTGTTTCCAGGTCCGGAACCGTCGGACTGGCGACCGTCAGCATGAGCGCTGCGGTGTCCCCAAAGTCGCTGATCCAGGTCACCGGTCCGGCGCCATCAGGAAGGTCATTAATCTGGTTGAGCCGTTGTCCAATGTCCTGGAATTCCTGCTGCGTGTTCTTGATGCTGTCGAGCAGCCGGACTGTCACCACGGAGACATTGTCCTGCGTGGTGGACTCCACACGGTCCACCTTGCTGTTTCCGCTGACCGCTTGCTCGACCTTTCGTGTCACCAGTTGCTCGACCTTGTCTGCCGAGATACCCGGCCAAGGAGTAATTGCCAGCGCAACTCGAACAGGTATGTCGGGATCTTTCCGCTTCGGCATGTTTAAGTATCCGAACAAGCCCCATGCGAGCGTGGCCAGGAGCGCCACCCAGGCAATCTGCCGGTTATTGGTAAAAAAGCGAGCCAAGTTGACGCCGTTCTTGTTCTCGTCGGCTTTCATTGCAGCACCTCCACGCGCTCGCCGTCCTTAAGCAAGTTCGAGCCGGTAGTAACGACCCTGTCCCCTGTGGACAATCCACTCAATATCGCAATCTCGGTCCCATTCACCGCGCCGGTTTCGACGCTCTGCAGTTTCGCTACTGCTCCTGCCTTTGAGCCGGCAACTACAAAGACGCCGTATGCACCGTCTTTCGCCAGCACGATTGCCGAAAGCGGGACCTGCAGAGACGAAGGCTGAGCTGCGCGGTTGCCCCCCGCGAGCTGCACGGACCCGATCATCCCCACCTTCAACAGGCGGTCATGATTTGGTATGGCAACTTCGACGTCGAAATTGCGCGTAATCGCATCTGCCGCCGATGACATTCGACTAACGCGGGCATGAAAGGTGCGCGCCGGAAATGCATCGACAGTAATCTCGACCGGTTCACCTAACTTGATTGAGCGCACAACCGTGTCAGGCACTCCGACCACGATCTTCACCGTGTCGGTATTGGCAATGGCGAACGTCGGCACTCCGGGCACGACAAACGCCCCCATATCCACAGCTTTCTTGACAATTTCGCCTGAGAAGGGACTGACCAGGGTTGTGTCCCGTAATGAAACTTGGGCGTCGGCTGTTGCGGCCTGAGCGGCGTGGAGCTGAGCCTGGGCCGCATCGTAGTGCGCCCGGGCCGCATCGAAATCCGGCTTAGTCATGCTGTCGCTGCTGAAGAGTCGCGTGGCGCGCTCAAAATCCAGCTTTGCTTTCTGCATGTCAGCTTCTGCAGCCTCCGCTTCTGACGACGCCTGGTGCACCTTGTCCTGGTATTCCGTGCTGCGAATTTGGGCCAGCAAGGTGCCTTTTCCGACTTGATCGCCTTCCGCGATGTCGCGCATTCTGCCGTCCTGACCGCGCACTTGCTTTAGCGCGATAACGTACCCGGGAATCCTGAAAGACAGCGGCACTTCCGTGTCAGGCATCACCACCGCCGAAAAGTGGAACTCGGCGTCACTCGGAGCGGTACTGGGCTCCATTGTTTGCGTTTGGACTGCCTGCGGCACCGTCTCGATCTGCTTCTTCGCGCCGCAGCCAGTCGCGACTATCGTCAGCAACAGCATGGTTAGTATGTTTTTCATCTCATTCATCTCCTATTGCGCGGCGCAGGTCCGCGAGCGCGCTCCAATACGAGGAGAGCGCCTGTTGATACTGAAATTCCGTTTCGGTACTTTGAGCCTGAGCCTGTAAAACGTCTCTTACCAGTGCGGCCTGTTCCCTGTAATGGTTGGTGGCGACCCTAAACTGCTCGCCCGCCGCTTCGTGCTGAATTCGCGCTGCCTTGAGCAGCAGGGCTGTTTCTTGCCATTTGCGATACTTGCCGCCGACCTCGACCGCAATCTGCGTTTCTGTTTCCTGGGCTCCGTTGCGGGCCTGCTCGACGGCCTTAGCTTTTTCAGCGACAGTGTTGCGCCGGCGTCCCCAATCGAACGGTTCCCAACTCAGATAGAAGCCGGCGCTGGCAACATTCGCCGCAAGCACGCGTATGTTGTCGAGGCCCTGATATCGGACAGACAGGCTCAGGTCGGGTATGTATTCCGCTTTGGCGAGCCGGCGGTCGTACTCCGCCTGTTTCTCTTTCAGCAGCGCTTGCCGAACTTCGGGCCGGTTCTTGATGGCGCTCTCTCGTGCCGCAGCAAGCGTCAAATCAGTTGCGTCGTCCTCCGGCATCGGCTCAACTCGAAACGGAGTGGCGATATCGCGGCCGAGCAGTTGGTTCAAACGCTCCCGCTGGGTTGCGATTGCGTTCTGCGCTGTCACCAGCTCGTATTTCGCCTTTGCCAGCCGCGCATCGACTTCCAAAGCATCGCCGCGGAGTACGGTTTTCTCCGAGACGTAGCGCGTTGTGACTCGCTGTGCTTCTTCCAGCGTGGTGACTACTTGGCCCGCCGCCTCAACGCCGGCTTGAGTTGCGACCAGCTCGTAGTACGCGGTTCGAACTTCGGCGGCGACCTTTTCGCGCTCGGCGCGCACGTCTTCCCGAGCGATTTGGCGTCCGATCTCCGTCTCACGAATTCCCAGGCCGATCTTGTACTGCTGAGTAAGCGGCTGATCGATAGAGCCGGTCGCATAGGTTGTGAATCGCGCCGGGTTGTGAATTTTGGTAGTGCGGCCGGGTATCGGACCTACGTTCGGATATGTGCCGAACGCGCCGGGATCAAAGGTGAAGTCGAACGAGTGCAACAACTCGCCTCCCAGCACTGCCACTTGAAACTGCGGCAGCCGCTTGCTGCGCGCTGTATTCATGCGGAAATCGAACTTCTGCAATTCCAAAGCTGAGTTCTTTGCTTGTCGGTTGTTGCCGAGGGCAAGTGATACTGCGTCTTCCAGAGTGAGCAGTGGCGCTCCATCTTCGACAAGCGCCGCAGGCTGGCTTTGTCCGCGCACCGGCTCGCCGCTGGCAACAGCTAAGGTCAACAAGAACAAAATGAATTTCGATCTCATGTGAAAACCTCGTTTATGCACTAGGGCATGAACGATTGCTGTGTCTTTCGCCATCACGCTCTTCCTTTTCCCAGATTGGCTTTTTGCAGCCGCGGATCAAGCTGAGCCGCGAATTCGTTCCACAATCGCTTCGGCGTGGCTGTGAGCGCAGCAATTTCCCAGGTTGTGAGTTCGTGCCCTGTTTCGCAGAAGGCCTCCAGAACCGTTGAATGGTTTCTCAGGAACGCATTGCGAAAAGCTTCGTCGGTGAGGAGTCTGCCAACCAAAATCTCAATGCTGCGCTGTGCCACGTTGCCGCCTTTCACAGCGGCAAAATGCAGGCGCAGTACCAACGGGAGCAGAACCGATAGAGGGATTGCTAACGCGCAGAACAGAAATGGTTTAGCGAAAAACGATGGATAGAAGGGACGCGCGAGAGATTGAAGATTACTTGTCTAAGAATCGACAGAGTGCAGAGCAATCGACAACTTGCGGATGGTCAATCCAGACCGTAGCGCTTGAGGCGGGTATAGAGTTGAGCCCGTGTAAGGCCAAGTTTCTTGGCGGCGATGGATTTGTTGAAGCGCGTCTCCTCGAGTACTTGCTTAATCATCGCGCGCTCCACAGATGAAAGATCGGATGCCGCAGGCGCATGAAGACTTGGGGAAGCTGCCACAGCATGCGTTGCTTCGTGACGTGGAGTCAAGCCTAGATGTTCGGAAACGATAAGCCCGCCACCGGCAAGAATGGCCGCGCGCTCTAACGTATTTCGCAGCTCGCGAACGTTGCCGGGCCA
>JAFAUE010000311.1 GCA_019243475.1 Acidobacteriota bacterium
CCGGAATACCGGCCGCCTGCCCTCGTTTTCCATCAGCGTAGTGCCGGAAAAAGTAAAGCAGCGCAAGCGGTGGAAATTGCAGCGGACCGAATTGGGAATCCCTCCGTTCCGCGGCTTTCGGCAATGGTTCCGCGTTCCCGACCTGCAGCTTCGTTCGCTCCCGGCGACGGCGTCCGATCCGCCGATTCTGGACCGGCCGGCATACTTTCCCTACCTGCGTCCGCGCCACTCTGAGTCGGCTGCGGTCGAGCTGCGCTTTCCCCGCCGCGGACGATACGTGCAGCAGGCGCTTGGCGTCGCCACCCGCTTCCCGTTCTCCTTCATCACGAAGACGCGCATCGTCCCGTTCTCGCAGGAGCTCATCGTTTTGCCTGCGGTGGAAGAGACCGACGAGTTTCTCACCATCCTGCCTACCCTGCGCGGAGAGTTTGAGATCTTCGTCGCCGGGCGCGGCTACGACCTGTATCGCATCCGTGAATATGCCGCCGGCGACGCCGCGCGTCACATCGACTGGAAGGCCAGCGCACGTTCCCAAGCCCTGATGGTGCGCGAGTTCACGCGTGAAGACGAGCGCAAGCTGAAGATCGTGTTTGACAATCCCGCGCCCGGCCAACTCAGCGAAGAGGAGTACGAACGCGCCGTGCGCCTGGCGGCGTCCCTCGCCTGGCACTTCTCTGACGGACGCACCGAAGTCAGCTTCGCCGGCCCAGGTTACGCGGGTGCTCCGGAAGCCCTCACGTTCCTGCGCTATCTCGCGCTGGTAAAACCCGAGGTGAAGGGCCTGGTGCTCGAAGACATCCCCGCTCCCAACGCCTACAACATCGTGGTCACCGCGCGCCCACGAGGCTCTATTCCCACCCCGGTGTGGGTCAGCTCCTATGTGATTTTTGTCGGGCCGTGAATCGCTGCTTGCAAGAGGGTCCGTAAGGACCGGGGTGAGCTTCGCCACTGCCACGTTCGCGCATCAGCACTCAAACTCTTCGTTCTTGAAACGGCAATTTGAATCGATGCCATAATACTGTCACATCATGACCCTCACTCTGCCGCTTGATCGCAAAACTGAGGCGAAGCTGGTTGCCCTTGCGCGTGAACGTGGAATTTCTGCGGACGAGCTCGTGCGCGAAGCAATCGCCAGAATGTTGGAATCAGCTTCAGACAAAGTGAGGCCTAAGAAGTCTGCATTTGGCCTCCTTGAGAAGTTCGGCCCGGGTCCCAGCGAGGAAGAAATCGACGAAAGCCGCAAAGAGATGTTCCGCGGCTTCGCCGAGGATCGTCCGTGATTGCAGGTGTCGTCCCTGAAGGTGCCTGTAATTAGCCGCGATGGCTGTATTCGGTCTTCAAAGATTAGGACGATCTGGTAGGGCACTCGAAAGATGTTTTCTCGAAGCATCCCCGGCAAATTGCGCAAGATCGTCGGCCGCGACGCCGTCCTGGATCGCCCAGCCGACCTCATGCTCTACGAATACGACGGATCGCTCGCCCGGGGCGCGCCACAATATGTCGTTTTTCCGCAGAGCACAGAACAGGTGTCGGAACTGGTGAAGTTCGCCGCGCGCGAAGGACTCAGCATCGTGCCCCGCGGCGCCGGCACTGGCCTGAGCGGAGGTTCCATCGCGCGCAACGGCGGCATCGTTCTGGCGTTCGCCCGCATGAATCGCATTCTCGAAATCGATGTTCCCAATCTGCGCGCCACGGTACAGCCCGGGGTTGTCAATCTGGAACTGAGCAACGCGCTGGCTCCCCACGGCTTTTACTTTGCTCCCGATCCTTCGAGCCAGAAGGCATGCACCATTGGCGGCAACGTCGCGGAGAACTCCGGCGGCCCGCATACTTTGGCCTACGGCGTCACCGTAAATCACGTCACCGGTCTTGAAGTCGTGCTGCCCGACGGGCGCATCGCGCAGCTCGGCGGCAACGCGGGCAGCGCTGCCGGCTATGACCTGACCGGCTTCTTTGTGGGTTCCGAAGGCACGCTCGGCATTGCGACCGCAATCACGGTGAAGATTACGCGCCTGCCCGAGTCAGTCGCCACTTTGCTCGCGATCTACGACAACGTACAGAATGCAGCCGAGAGCGTCGTGGCGCTCACCTCGGCGGGAATTACTCCGGCGGCGATCGAGATGCTCGACGGCTGGACGCTGCGCGCCGTCGAAGCCTCCGTGCACGCCGGATATCCGCTCGACTCGGCTGCCGTCCTGCTAATTGAAGTCGAAGGCCTGCGGGAGATGGTCGAGGAGCACGCCGAGGCCATTCAGGCGTTGTGTCGCAAGTCAGGCGCGCGCGAAGTTCGCGTGGCGCGCGACGAGACGGAGCGCCAGCTTCTGTGGAAAGGTCGCAAGACTGCGTTCGGCGCCATCGGGCGAATCTCGCATTCGTATTATGTCCAGGACGGCGTGATTCCGCGCACGCGTATTCCAGAGACGCTCGCCAAAATCGAGGAGATCGGCCGCAAGTACTCGCTCACCATTGGCAACATCTTTCATGCCGGTGACGGCAACCTGCACCCTCTCATCCTCTTCGATTCACGCGACGCCGATCAGACGCAGCGCACGCTCGATGCAGGACGCGAGATCCTCGAATTCTGCATTTCCGTCGGCGGTTCCATAACGGGAGAGCACGGTGTGGGCATGGAAAAGCAGGACCTGATGTGCTCGCTCTTTACCGATTCGGAGCGCGAGATCATGTTGCGTCTGCGCCAATGCTTCAATCCCAATTCGCTCCTGAATCCGGAGAAGATGCTGCCCTCGCCGCGCCTTTGCCGCGAGGCGGTGTCGCCAGGCCACGCCAGCCTGGGATGAGGTCGGCTCTCACCGTCAGAACCGTTCCCAGTAGGGAAACGGGCGAGGCCTGAGGTTTGCCCTTACCCATTCGCTATCGCGAACGGTTCCGAAGATGCCCCAACCCTTCGTGTCCATCGTGTTCGGTTTGCTTTGATTGGTAGCTGATAGCCAGTACCTAAGTCATAATGTCCGAGCAACCTCATGTCCTCCACCACGGCCACGCGCAACGCCATCGCATCTCGATTCGAAGGGCTTCTGGGCTCTGCCTGCGTCGTCTCGGAACCTGCCTCGCTCGAGCGATATGCGATTGAGGGGAGCGTGCCCGGCGCCGTGCTGCTGCCTGAAGACGCCGAACAGATCGCGTCTGCGTTACGAATTGCGGGCGAAGAGCGCTGGCCCGTGGTTCCATTCGGGGGTGGAACACATCAGCACATCGGACGTGTTGCCGAAGATGCGGACGTTGTCCTCTCGACTGAGCGCATGAATACGATTGCGGCCTATGACCCCGGCGATCTGACCATTGCGCTTGCGGCGGGCGCGACAGTCGCGCAAGCTCGCGCCGCCTGCGCCCAGCATCGTCAGCTGCTGCCGATCGAAGCCGGTGCAGGCAGCACGATTGGAGGCGCTATGGCGGTCGCGGCCACGGGACCTCTGCAATGTGCCTTCGGCGGAATTCGCGAATTTTGCATTGGCGTGACCTTCGTTACGGGTGATGGCCTGCCCGGACGCGGCGGCGGTCGCGTGGTAAAGAACGTCGCCGGATACGACCTGATGAAGCTGATGATCGGCAGCCACGGATCGCTCGGTGTGATCACCTCCGCCAATTTCAAATTGTTCCCCATGCCCCCGGTCACGGCAACGTTTTTATGCGAGTTCGATTCCGCGGCTGCGCTCTTCCGCTTTCGCGACAGCCTGGTTAAGTCGCCGATGTCGCCCCTGTGCGCCGAGGTCATTAGTCCAGCTGCTGCCGAGTACTTGAAAGAATCTGAGCCGCGGGATCCCGACTCCTGGTCGCCAAATGGAGCGCTCGCACCGCAGACTCCGTGGCTGTTGGCGCTTCGCTTCGCCGCCAGCGACCGCGTTCTTGCGCGCCTTCGCCACGACCTGGCTTCGTTTACGTCGCAGGAAATCAGGGCTCACGACGAAAATCGGTTTTGGGGCGCGGTTTCCCAATTGGAGAAACACGTGCTGGCACGGCACCCGAATGCGATGTTCTTTCAGGTAAGCCTTCCGATCTCGGAATCGGCCGCCATGATCGAAGCCGCCGAAGCCAGCGCGACGAACTTCAACTTTGTCGCCGGCGTTGTCGGCCGTGCGACGGTGGGCTCGTTCACCGTTGTCTTCCTGCCGCTGGCCATCGATCCGCCGGCGGTGACGCAATTCGCCGGAGCAGCTTCTGATTTTCGTTCACGGCTCTCGCGGGCGGCGTCGGCAGTGGTTGTGCGCTGTCCGCGAGAGGCTAAGCATCACTTCGACATCTGGGGTTCGACGCCTACGGACATTGAACTCATGCGCAAAATCAAGCGCGCGCTCGACCCGTACAGCATCCTCAATCGCGGACGGTTTTTCGTCGAATGAGTTCAGACACTCCCACGGCCGGTGCAGCCGGGCATGACAGACACGTCCTCGAAATGGGCGAATCGCATTTTGCGGGACCCGATCGCCCGTCGTGGGACTTGTACGCTACCTGCGTGCATTGCGGACTGTGTCTGAATCATTGCCCCACTTATCGCGCATTGGGAATGGAGATGGACTCGCCGCGCGGGCGGATTTATCAGGTTTTGCAAGTCGACGCCGGCCGCCTGCCCATTGGCGACTCATTCGTCACCCACATCGACCGTTGCCTCGACTGCCGCGCCTGCGAAACCGCGTGCCCTTCTGGGGTGCAGTACGGGCACATCGTCGAACGCGCGCGTGCCCAGATCGAGCAGCACTACAAACGGCCTTGGCCGGCGCGCCTGGTGAGAAGCATTTTCTTTCGCCATGTGCTGGGAAATCCCGTGCGGGTTGCCACCACTGCCCGCCTGCTGCGCCTCTATCAGCGCTCCGGCGCGCAGCGCCTGGCGCGCGCTTCTGGCTTGCTCAGGCTGCTGGGGATGTCGGAAGTGGAAGCGCTTCAGCCCACGATTGACGACCACTTTTTCTTTGACCAAATCGGGAAAGTATTTCCCGCGGAAGGCGAGCTGCGCGCGCGCGTAGCCTTGCACGCCGGGTGCATCGCCAGCGTAGCTTTTTCCGCGTTGAATCACGCGACTATTCGCGTGCTAACGAAAAACGGCGTCGAGGTCTGGGTGCCGCCGGGACAGAACTGCTGCGGCGCGCTGCAGGCGCATGCCGGATTCCGCGAGGAAGCGCGCAGGCTGGCGCGCGAGAACATCGCTGCCATGCTTGACGACCGCTTCGACGCCATCGTGACCAACGCCGCTGGCTGCGGATCAACGCTCAAAGACTATGGCGACTTGCTGCACGAAGACGCCCGGCACGAACGGGCGGAGGCCTTCGCGGGAAAAGTAAAAGATGTCACGGAATTCCTTCAGCATCTCGGCCTGCGTCAGCCAACGCGCACGCTGAACCTGAAAGCGGCGTATCAGGATCCCTGTCATCTGGCGCACGGACAGCGTGTGCGCAGCGAGCCGCGCGACTTGCTCCGGCGCATCGGACTGAAGCTGGAAGAGATGCCGAATGCCGACCAGTGCTGCGGCAGCGCCGGCAGCTACAATGTCACGCAGAACGAGCTATCGATGAAGATCCTCGACGCCAAAATGAAAGACATCGCAACCACCTCAGCCGAACTCATCGTCACCGCGAACGTCGGCTGCATGCTGCAGCTGCGCGCCGGCATGAAGCGCATCGGACGACTCACGCCGGTGAAGCATGTGGTCGAAGTGCTCGACGAGTGCTATTGAGACCAACAAGGACTTCGTTTTTCGCGAACCGGGACCCAGCAGCAATGCACACCGCCCTTTACTTCACCTGCACCGTCATCAATCGTTCCATGCCCTTCTGCTGCATCGTTTGATTGAACGCCGGCACCACCTGTGAGTACAGGTTGTTGAAGTCGGTCTGGGCTTTCTCCAATTGCCCATGCAGCAGGTTATAGACGTCGATCTCTGACTGTGTGGGCGGAAAGTCAGGATTGCCGGCCACATCGGCTCCGCCGCTTCCCACTTCGGCACCCAGCCATACGAACTTCAGATAAAGCTGCAGCGGACCGCGGAACGACTTCAAATCGCCCTCAGCGACTGTGCGCTGCAGCAGCTGATCTTCGATCGCCAAAGCCTTGCCGTCGAGATCCATGACCGAATCGCCGAGCGACTTATCGGCATTCGCGGCCTTCAGCATCTTCTGCATGTCCTGAAGCTGCAGGCGCGTCCATTCCAGCTGATTGATCAGGCGAACCGAAGTATTGGCGTCGTTGTAAATGGATAGGGAAAGCTTGGTCGCGGCATCAACGTCAGCCTCGCTTCCCGTGGTGTTGGGATCTTTCAACACCGTCAGCTTCTCGGTGAGGGTTCGACCGTCGGCCACGAGCTTCACCGTGTACGTGCCGGGCGCGACCAGCGGTCCCAAAGTGG
>JAFAUE010000372.1 GCA_019243475.1 Acidobacteriota bacterium
TGCTGCCGTACTTCCGCTTCAACTTGTCGATTGCCGCCAGACGGTCTTCCACTTCGGCCAGACGTTCGGGAGAAGCGTCAATTGCGTCGGCGTAGTCTCGCGCGGTGGTTGCGACATCCTCAATATCGGCTCGCGCAGATTCAAGGCTCTTCCCCGTCTCTTGAAATTTGGGCTCAAGGCGGGCCAACTCTTCAACCTGACGCGCGGCCGCGTGCAAAGAGCTCAACGCGGACTGCGGCGACTCGTACAGAAGATCGTGCACGCTCATGGCTGCGGCATAGAGCTTTTCCGCATTCATCAGTATGCGGCGTTCGGCATCCAGTCGGACGTCTTCGCTCTCTTCCAGGCGGGCAGAATTAATCTCTCGCTTCTGGTAGCTCCACAGGTCAACTAAGCGAAGGCGATCTTGTTCGCTTTTCTCGAGCTCGGCGATTCTGCCCACAAGTTCGCGCCAAGCGGCAAATTTTCGTGCGAGATCTTCGACGTGTATGCCTGCGAACTGATCAAGGAGTTTGAGTCGAGCGGGTGGATCGAAAGCGAGAATCGTCTCGTTCTGCGCGTGAATGGAGATCAGGTTGGGCGCTAGTTCCTTTAGGACTGCGACTGTCGCCGGCTGATTGTTGATCCAGACTCGGCTTTTGGTTGAAGAAATTTCCCGCTTAAGGATGAGCGAGTCTGCCGCTGTCTCAAGGCCATTCTCGTCCAGGATCCGATCTATGGTGCGGTTCTCATCATTTTGAAAGACGCAACTTACAATTGCCCTGTCCGCGCCGTGCCGAATCACATCGGTTGACGCTTTCTCACCCATGAGCAAAGCAAGTGAGTCGATCAGAATTGACTTACCGGCGCCCGTTTCTCCGGTGAGCAGGTTCAGTCCCGGTCCAAATTCCACCGTGACCTGGTCGATGACAGCATAGTTTTCGACGCGGAGTTCGAGCAGCAATGACTTCTCTCAGGAGCTTTGAGCGCAGCATAGCACGGTTCTACGTCATCCTTCGTACTTGCGATCCGCCGGCGTGGAAACCGATTGCATCCTGGTGAACCCACCGTCGGCATCCCGGAACCAGGCGCGAGCGTTGCCAGTCCTGTTTCGTCCCCAATTCTCATAGCTACAGGCTTGATGCCGTTTCCCCACTCATTTAGCTTGAATAAACCCAATGATCCTTGAAGCTTTACATCAGGTGGCAAATCACCGTGAATCGCTCTCGCGCGAAGCCGCGCGTGAGGTGATGGCCGAGATCTTGACCGGAGGCGCCACCGACGCGCAGATCGCTGCGCTTCTGGTGGCTCTGCATATGAAAGGAGAGACTGTTGAGGAAATCGTTGGCTTTGCCGAAGCAATTCGGAAAGCCGCGGCGCCGCTCAGGGTGCATGATTCCGCCCTTGATGTGAGCGGAACAGAGCGTGATGCGTTGGTCGATACCTGCGGTACCGGTGGCGATGCGAGTGGCACATTCAATATCTCGACAGCGACGGCACTCACCATCGCCGGAGCTGGAGTTCGCGTCGCAAAGCATGGCAATCGCAGCGTAACTTCGCGCTGTGGCTCCGCCGACGTAGTCGAAGCGCTCGGCATCAACATCACTCTGCCGCCTTCGCGAGTGGCAGAGTGTCTCGAGCAGGTCGGTATTGCATTTCTTTTCGCACCATCCATGCACTCGGCGATGAAGTACGTTCAACCAGCACGACGAGAATTGCGCTTACGGACTGTCTTCAATCTGCTCGGCCCGCTCTGCAATCCAGCGAATGCGTCGGCTCAGGTTGTTGGCGTGTATTCGTTGTCCCTGGTCGAGAAACTTGCGCACGCCCTGCAGATGCTCGGACTCAAGCGTGCGCTTGTGGTTCATGGCAAAGACGGGCTCGATGAGATTACGATCACTGGTGCTACGCATGTAGCTGAAGTCCGCAATGGCGACGTCCGCTGCTATGACATCTCGCCGGAGGAGTTCAACCTCTGCAGCTCCCCCATCTCAGAAATTCAGGGCGGAGACGCCAAAGCTAACGCCGAAATCATCCGCCATATTCTTGAAGGTGAGCGCTCGGCCAGACGGGACGTGGTCCTTCTTAACGCGGCCGCAGCACTGGTGGTGGCCGGCCGAGCTGACTCCATTTCTGAAGGGATCCCGATGGCAGCCGAGTCACTGGACTCGAGAGCAGCCCAGGAAAAGCTGGCCAGATTGATCGAATTTACTCGTGCTGGTCGTACCTGAGGTCAGAAACCATTTGCGGTGCCAAACCGTGTGACGGCCGCGACGAGGGCGGTCACCACCGCTCCCGGGGGTGGTTCAGGCTCTCATCTCCTATAGAATCAACTCGCCGTCATGCCCCGCTACGACTATCGCGATCTTCATCCCAAGGCAGAGAAAACGTTTCTCAGTTGGATCGAGTACCTCGACAATCAATTCTCCAACCCAGATCCGAACCACCGGAGTGAGGTCGTTCGCGATGCTCTTCACCAGATTTATCTCGGACGTCCGTACGTGCAGGAGGACGAAAACGAGCAATACGACAATGCTTCCGTGACCTCTCAGCTGAGCGGCCGCGCGTTGGTTCATAGTTTCGATCCGCGCAATGCCAGCCTCGAACCGGAGTTTTACGGCGATGTGGATCCGGCCAGGTATGCCCCGCGAAAGCCGCTGATCTGGTTCTGGATGATGTACGACCGCTCTCCGCTCGGCTTAAACCACTGGCTCGGCTATCGCATGCGCTACATGATCGCGCGACACCTGCTCAAGCACATCGGCAAGAACGTGAAGTTATTCCACGGGATCGAAGTCTCGTTCGGGTACAACCTGACTATTGAAGACGACTGCACCATTCACAAGTATGTCCTGCTTGACGATCGCGGCGAGTTGATTATCCATCAGGGCAGTTCTGTTTCGGACTTCGCCAATATTTATTCTCATGCCCACGATCTCAACGACGGCATGATCATCACCAATCACAAGACCGAGATAGGACCGAAGGCACGCATCACTTATCACGCAACCGTGCTCAGCGGTGTAACCGTCAGCGAGCACGGCATTGTCGGGGCGATGGGAGTAGCTTCGAAGGATGTTCCGGCTTATAACGTTGTCGCAGGCATCCCCGCGAAAACAGTCAAAGTGAAATCGATTGCGCCTGCAGGGTTTAAAACTACAGGCAACGCGGAATAGTTCATTCGCGTTCTTCCACGAAAACTCAATAACCTGTAACCTGTCCCCATACCCTACTCAGCGATGGACCAGGCCCCCACACACAACTCACACGCCTCCGGACAGAAGCAGCGCATTCTCAGCGGAATGCGGCCAACAGGAAAGCTGCACCTTGGCAATTACGTAGGCGCGCTCGCCAATTGGGTAAAGCTGCAGGACAAATACGACTGCTTCTTCTTCATCGCCGATTGGCACGCGCTCACCACCGATTACGCCGACACCTCGCGCGTGAAAGCCAATTCCATCGAGGTCGTGCTTGATTG
>JAFAUE010000398.1 GCA_019243475.1 Acidobacteriota bacterium
GGAATGGGCCTTTTTCTTTTGGGGCGGACGCCAGACGCAGGGCGCAAGACCATGCTTACCGTAACCCGGAATGGAGCAGCGAAACGACCAAAGAACTCCCAAACACCTCTGTGACCTTTGTGTCCTCTGTGGTTGATTGCCTTTGAATTTGCGCCATCAGCGCCTACAGAGGACAACTTCCACGGCCTGTCATCCTTCTATGAAAACAGGCGTACCTGTCCATAGGGATTTTGCGGGGGTGATTGCGGACAGACTTCTATGCGTGCTCGAGGCACATAAGGTATGTCCGTGACCGGAGGCTCCATCTGAGGGACGTCCTCGAAGGACAAGGATGACAACGAGCTCTCCGGATTCCTTACACCGACCGCAAACCAAGCAAGCTTAAAGCCGGATGACAGCCGCCGCCGCCGTGGCGGTGCGAAAGTGGGAAGCGGGTTTGGCTTTCCACTTTTGCACCCGCCTGCTTTAGCAGACGGCAAAATGCTTTTCCTCGTACGCAGTCCCATCGTGCAGCATGGCCCAGACCGCAACCAGCAGTTTGCGCGCGATGGCCACCACCACGGTGTTCTTGTGCTTCTTGCGCAGCAGAGGCTTGGCCCAGCGCTGGACCTCGGGATATTTGCGCAGTGCGGTTTGCGCCGCTTCCACCATGATCCAGCGCAGCCAGGGAGAACCCACGCGGGTAATGCTTCCGCTGCGGCGTTTGTCAGCCGATTCTCGCAGCCAGGGCACCAGGCCGGCATAGTTGGTCAGAGCCCGCTTGTCGGCAAAGCGCTGCACGTCGCCGATCTCGGCCAGCAACAGAATCGCCGAGTACCAGCCGATTCCGGGAATGGTCTTCAGCCAGCTTACCCGCGCGTCTTTCTCCCAGCTCGTCTTCAGTTGTTGCTCCTGCGCCTGAATCTGCACAGTGAATTCGTCGATCAACTTCAGATACACCTGGACTGCCGATCCACCCGCCGCCGGCAACGAGACTTGCTTCAACCATGCCCGTCCCCTGCGCCCAAACAAGTCGCTGCCTTCATAGCGCAGTCCCTGTTGATGCAAGATGGCGTGCACCTGGTTCTTCAGCCGGGTGCGTTGCCGCACCAGAGTCGCGCGCAGCCGCACTTGCTGCCGCAGCTCCCGCGTCGCCTCGTCAGCCATCCACGCCTCCGGCAGCAGATCGCAACGCAGCAAATGCGCCAAGGTCGCCGAATCAATGCGATCGTTCTTCAGCTTGGCCGCCGCAATCGCCTTCACCCGCTGCGGATGCACCATCCGCAACTCCACTTTCTTCGGCAGCGCTCGCCGAAACGCCGGCCAAAAACTGCATGCCTCCACCGCCGCCTGCACCGGCCCGCGAAACTGCTGGAAATAGCTGCGCAACGCCGCTTCCTCGTTCGCGACCTGGCCCGCGGTCAGCAGTCGCCCTCTTGCATCTAGTGCCGTCATGTAACAAAATCTCTGATGAAGATCTACTCCTACGTGGATCATCGGTGCCTCCTGAAATGGGTCTTGTGCTTCGAGCACGTATCCACCCTATAGGAGGCACACCTGTTTTCATCACATCTGAGTCCGCCTAAGGCGGCGAAGGATCTCTAAAAATGCCAGTTATGTGAATGCGGACAGTGTATTTTTCACTAGGTGCGTGAAGAAGGATTGCGCAGCATGGTGTCGCGCATCGGCTGAGATCCTTCGTCCGCCGCGGCGGACTCAGGACGACAGGTATCGGGTAGCAACTTGAAACTTGAAACCTGAAACTCGAAACGCCTTCTCCAAACTCCTTGTCTTCTCTCGAACAACTCGGATTCACATTTCAGCCCCAGCGGCGAATCTTTACCGTTCGCGATCTGGTCGGCACGGTTCGCACGGCACTTGAGCGCGAATACACCGACATCTGGATCGGTGGAGAGATCTCTAACTATCGGCCCGCCGACTCAGGGCATCTTTACTTCACACTCAAAGACGGCGATGCGCAATTGCGGGTCGTGATGTTTCGTATGCAGGCCCGGCTGCTGCGTTTTCGTCCGGAAAATGGGATGGAGATTATTGCTCGTGGACGCATTACCGTCTACGAGAGCCGCGGCGAGTTGCAGCTCATCGCCGAGTACCTGGAACCCAAAGGCGCGGGGGCTTTGCAGATCGCCTTCGAGCAACTGAAGGCGAAGCTGGCGGCCGAAGGCCTGTTCGATTCAGCTCGGAAGAAGCCGGTTCCTGTGCTGCCGCGATGCATTGGCGTTGTGACTTCGCCGCGAGGCGCAGCTATTCATGACATTCTCAATGTTCTCCGCCGGCGTCACGCAACCGCGCGTCTGCTGATATTCCCGGCGCAGGTGCAGGGCGAAGCTGCAGCGAGCGAAGTGGCGGCTGGAATCCGATATTTCAACAAATCGGGAAAAGCGGACGTGATCATCGTCGCCCGCGGCGGTGGGTCGCTTGAAGATCTCGCAGCCTTCAATGACGAGGGTCTCGCGCGCACGATTTTTTCTTCTGTACTGCCGGTGATCTCCGCCATCGGACATGAAACCGATTTCACCATCGCGGATTTTGTCGCCGACATGCGCGCGCCCACGCCGTCGGCTGCCGCGGAGCTGGTCATCTCTGCCCGGCAACAGCTGGAGCAGCAGATCGAGTCTCTCGCTCGGCGGCTGGAGCACGGGGTGCGGTATCGCCTGATGCTCGACCGGCAGCGTTTTCAGGAACTGAGCGAGCATCGCGCCGTGCTGCGAATCACCGACGCAATCCGGCGCCGCCAGCAGCGCCTCGATGACCTTGCCGCGCGGATTGCTGCAGCCGAGAAAGATCGTCTTCAGGCCCTGCGCAGGCGGTTGGAACTGGCATCTGTGCGCGTACGTCATCATGACCTGCGCCGCATTTTCCAGGGCATGCAAAAGGATTTGAGGACGATTTCGGCGCAGTTGCCGAGGGCCATGCGCAGCATGCTCCTGAGCCGGCGGGCGCGTTGGGAACAATGGAATGCTCGACTCGGTTCTTTATCGCCGCTGAACATTCTGGAACGCGGATACGCAGTGGTCTTCGACGCCGCGGGCAAGCCAATCACGGATTCAGCAAACGCGTCGGCGGGCGATCAGCTGAAAATCAGGCTTGCAAAAGGTGGGATCGATGCATCGGTTCTGCGCACGTCGAAGTGACGCTAAGAACGCTAAGCACTTCGCTGGGCCGGCCGGTCTGCGCCAACCGCTCTCAGCCGAACTCCCAACAGGTACACGTAGTGGAGCGCCGAAAAGATGGTGAGCCCGAAGACCGTCCAGAGGCCCGCCTTCTTCACGTCCATTACCCAACTCAAGGGCTGCACTTCGGCAAGAAGCGTTGCTCCCAGAGTGACGATCTGGGCCACGGTGTTGGCCTTGCCGTAAAGCGTAGGACTGAAGTCGCGCAGCGGCGTCGTCATGTACACCAGCGCGCATACGACGAGGATAATGATGTCGCGGCCGAAGACAACGGCCGTTACCCGCCACGGAACTCGATGCATCACCGACAGCACGAGAAATAGAGTGCTGATGAGCAGCTTGTCGGCGATGGGATCGAGATACTCGCCCAGTTTGGTGCGCTGTCCCAGCGCGCGCGCCAGCAAACCGTCGAGGCCGTCGCTGATGCCCGCGAGAACAAACAGAGTCAGCGCAATCCCGTAGCGTCCGTCCAGAACGGAACTCACGACAAAGGGAATGAAGCTCAGCCGCAGCAAGGTAAGCAAGTTGGGGAAGCTGCGAAGTTGAGCGAGCAAGGCCGTCCTTACTTTTCTGACTCTGGGATGCTTACTTCTCCTGGGTGTGCTCACTAGAATACTGCTGTGGGCCCACCTCCCGCAGCTATCGAGCAAGATACGAGCGGAGATCTTCCGCAAAGCCCTTCTTGGAAGCGCCGGTTCACGATTCGCGAGAAACTCGCCATCTCCCTGATCTCGTGGGCAGGATACCTGGCCATTCGCCTGATTGGACCCACTCTGCGCGTCTCGTTTACGTACGAACCAGGGACGGAGAAGGAGCCGAGTACACGTCCGGCAATCTACTGTTTCTGGCATCGCTGCGTCTTCGCCGCGGCGTACATGTTCCGCAATCATGGGATCCGCGTGCTCACCAGCCGCAGCTACGATGGCGAGTACATAGCGCGAATCATCGAGCACCTGGGATTTCGCGCAGTGCGAGGGTCCAGCTCGCGCGGCGCGGTCTCGTCGCTCAGAGAGCTGCAGCGGGAGCTCGAAGCCGGCGAGTTCGTTGCTTTTACCATCGATGGACCGCGCGGCCCGAAATACGTTGCGAAGCCGGGCCCCATTCACCTCGCGCGCAGCACCGGAGCGCCGATCTTTTGTTTCTACGTTGCGCCCCAGCGGGCGTGGGTGCTGAAAAGTTGGGACCAATTCCTGATCCCCAAACCCTTCTCTCGCGTGCACTGTTATGTGCGCTCGCCCATTACCGTGGAGGCTGCAGCGGACCATGAACAGGCATTGGCGCGAATGCAGGCGGAACTGGAGGAAGCAACGCGCCGGGCCGAGGAAAAGGGGGAGTTGGCCTGATGCTGAGCAGCTGGGAAAAACGGGGAAGAGCGAACACGAAGGGCACGAAGGTCAACTTCGTGAGGTCACGAACAATTTTTGTGAGGGCTTGGCTCCGGGCATGGGAAGTGTCATGATCGGGAAAGGGCGAGCTACATCCGGTCAGCCGACCGCTACTGCGGCCGGTTCTGACACTGCTGTGGTAGGCTCCGAGCGTGTCAGAAGAACACCAGGGGAATGGCAAAGAGTCGCTCTATTGTCCTCAATGCGCGGAAGAAGTAACCGATCCGCTCACCTGTGGGGACTGCTCCGCCGTTATCTGCCGCCGCTGCGGCATGCCGCTTGAGTCGGCGGACGAGCTCGGCATCGGATAGCTCCCACTTTGCAGCCGCGCAATCCTCGTTTAAACTCCCTAGTTCATTTTTCGCGGCACCATCGCGATCGACCGTCTTGCTTCCCTCAGGCCGGTTCTGCGTCCCCAGTACAACGCCAAGCAGTCGAGAAGGGAACGTGTGCTACTTCGGGGGCCAGCGCGACGCTGCGATTTGAACGGGAACATCGAGATGAGATTCTTGGTCATCGGCGCGGGGATGATGGGGTCGGCGGCGGCCTTTGATATGGCCCGCTCGCCTGGGGTGAGCTCCGTCACGCTGGCCGACGCCGATTTGGAACGCGCGCAGGAAGCGGCAAAGTTCATCGCGAAGACCCACGGCAAGAAGGGAGCGCCGGTGCGTGTAGCCGGTCTGGACGCGGCGGACGAAACTTCTGCGGCAGCGCTTATGCGCGAGCACGATGCCGCACTCTCGGCTGTGCCGTATTTCTATAACGTGAGCCTGGCACGCACGGCGATCGGAGCCGGCTGCCACTTCGCCGATCTCGGGGGCAACAACACCGTCGTGCGCAAGACGCTTGCCATGAGCGCGGAGGCGGAGCGGAACGGCGTAGCGCTGGCTCCTGATTGCGGACTCTCCCCGGGGATGGCCAGCATCTTGGCGGGCGACCTCGTCCGCCGTCTGCGAGCTGAGCAGGGCCCCAGGCGCGCGCCCGTTCCCAAAGCGAAACAGCGTCCGAGACCTACGATTGATGCTCTGAAGCTGTATGTCGGCGGATTGCCCAAGAAGCCGAAGGCGCCCTTCGAATATCAACTCGTTTTCTCGGTCGAAGGACTCATCAATGAATATGTCGAGCCGGCGCGCGTTCTCAAGAACGGCAGGCTGGTGGAGATCGAGCCGCTCACGGAGCCGGAAGAGTTTCGCCTTCCCGGGTTCAAGCCGATGGTCGCGTTCCATACCTCAGGCGGAACATCGACGATGCCTGAGAGCTTTCAGGGTGAAGTGGGCGAGTGCTTCGAGAAGACATTGCGGTATCCCGACCATTACAAACTGGTGCGCGGACTCTATGACCTCGGATTTTTCTCCAGCGAGACTCGGCGATTGAAGTCCGGCGAGATCAGCCCGCGCGAGCTGACCGCGCATCTCTTCCTCGAAAAGCTCTCGGGCGACGAGCCTGACGTGACCATCATGCGTATCGAGGCCCATGCCGGAAAACGCGTGCTTTCCTACACCATGGTGGACGAGTTCGACCGCCGCACGGGACTCACTTCCATGATGCGAACCACGGCATGGCCCGCTTCGGTAGTGCTGCAGATGATGGCCTCAGGCACGATCCCGAAGCGCGGAGGCATTCGCCAGGAACTCGACGTTCCCGCTGACATTTTCTTGCGCGAGATGTTACGCCGGGGCGTCAAGATTCGCTTCGCGCAAAGCGGGCGGTAGGGCACTCGCGATCCCTTGCCGCACGGCTTCGATCAGGTTTTCCTTCTCTGCGAAATTTTCCGGCAGGAGCGGCGCATGGAAGACGAGCCTGACCGTTCCGGGCCGAATGAGGACGCTGCCCTTGCCCATGAGGTTTTCCGAACCGAGGATCGTCACCGGCACAACAGGCACGCCGCTGTCCATGGCGAGATAAAACGGTCCCTTCTTGAAGGGCAGCAGCCGGCCGTCGCGCGAGCGTGTTCCTTCGGGAAAGATCGTCATATTCAATCCGCGCTTCATCATGTCCACTGCCTGGCGCATGCTTTCAAGCGCCGCCTCGCGGTTGCTGCGATCGACTGAAACCAGGTCCCCCATACGCATCGCTTGTCCCAGAACGGGAACCTTGAACAGTTCTTTTTTTACCAGCACCGAGGTTCGCTTGGGCAAGCGAGTGATGAGCACCGGAGGATCGAGATTCGACACGTGATTGCACATGAAAATGTAGGTCGCTTTAGCATCCAGGTTCTCTTTGCCCTCCACCTGAACGGCGACTCCCGCGATCTTCAAACCTGTCCGGGCAATCCACATGGCGATCGCATATAGGAGGTCTGCGCTGCCGGTAATCCAGGTTGCGGGAAAACCGATTAAGGCTCCGAGCGGCGTCAGAATGCAGGTAAACAGGAATGCGACGGAGCTGCGCAGCGCGGCCATCATTGGCCTGCGGTGGTTTGATCTGCCGATTGGAGCCAGGCTCTGCGCCGGGCGAGTTGCTCTGGGTTGGCTTGAGGTGAGGACGTTAGGAGGTAAGCCGCAGAGGAGCGTTCGCCGAGGGTGATTTCCACGTCTTTGCGCGCGCCATGGCTGACGACGCCAAGCTGGACCTTCGTGCCGGGTTTGAGATTCGCGAATTGTCGTTCGGGATTGCGGCCGGGCGGTGCGTGATCGATGGATGCGACCTCATCGCCTTCGCGCAGTCCGGCACTCCGTGCCTGGTCGCCATAGACTTCTTCCACGAGAAAAGGACCGTTGAAGTTGCGAGTCAGGCTGAAGCCGGGATCGCCGACCTTGACCTGTTGCTGCGTCAGGGTGAGGCCAACTGTCGAAAAGAGTCGCTCATAAGGCAGCTCGTCAAGACCGGCGACATACTTGTCGAAAAAGCCGCGCAGATCTTTGCCAGCCAGTTTTTCCGCTTCGCTGCGCACTCCGTCTGAATCGGGAAAGAACTTACCTTGCTTGGCGTAATCGTTATTCAACGCCTGAAAAAGATCATGGAGCGAGAAGCGCCCGCGAGAGTCGTCGCGGATTTCCAGGTCAAGCAGAATTCCGAGCAGTTCGCCCTTGTTGTAGTAGCTGACGCTGCGCTGCGGATTGCGGTAGTCGGGATAGCGCTCCAGCCATGCGTCCAGACTCGACTGCTCTGCCGACTGCGTTAAATGCGCGGGGCGCGATTGCAACGTCGTGATGGAACTTGACACATGCTGCAGGAACTCCGGCTCAGTCATAAGGCCGGCCTTCAGCATGGTCATGTCGGCCACCGTGCTCGTCACGCCCTCGCTGAACCACAGCGAGCGCGTGTAGTTCTCATGCTCGTAGTCGATAGGTTCCAGCGATTGCGGGCGAATGCGCTTCACGTTCCATAAGTGAAAGAATTCGTGCGCGCTGGTTGATTGAAGGCTCTTTAGATCCTGCAAGTCGCGCGCAGAATGATCGATCGCAGTAGAGTACGCATGCTCCATCCCGCCGCCTGCCGGCCCGCGCGGAAAATGATAGATGAACAAATAACTTTCGAACGGCCGGTCATTCATCCATGCCGTTTCGGCGGCAGTAATCTTCTTCAGCGCGTCGGTGATCTGGCCGGCATTAAAGTCGGCTGGCTCGGCGTCGATCACAACGCGGTATTGAGCGCCACCCTGAGTGAAATCGCTTTCCGCGAACTCGCCAAGTTCGCAGGGACTGTCGACCAGCCGATCGTAGTTCGGTGCGTGCAGCAGGAAAGCTTTGCCAGTCGGCTGCGTCGAAGAAGAGCCCTTGCTTGGCTGCGCCTCCGGTGCAGGGAATGGAACGAGCGTGCTTGGCAATGGTGTTGCGAGCTTCCACGCGGCAGGCGCCTGAACGAAACGCAAAGCGATAGGCAGCTCCCGGCCGGCGGTCGGATACATAAGAACTTCCGCCAGATTGAAGAACGCATGATGAGAGTTGAACTGTGCGCCGAACGGCCCAGCATCGTCGAGGATGATGTCGTAGTCGAAGGTCACCCATCCGCCGGTTGGACGGACCTCCCAGGTCGTCTTGTCGACTTGACGCACGGCCAGCGCGTCGCCGGATTCGCTGGAGGCTTTGACCGCAATCACATTTCGGGAAAAGTCGCGTATCTGATAAAGCGCATTCCACACGGGCAACTGCACTTCGGTGCCGCCATCTTCCGGGTTGTAACTCATGGAGACGTGCACGCGATGATGAGCGGCGTCTGCAAGAGTGACGCTGTAATCCAGCTTCGATTCATTTTGCGCGTACAGCGCCGAAGTGCCGCAGAAGAGCGCGCAAATAAGAGTGCGCAGCACGGCTTGTGGAATGATTTTCACAGGGCGAAGACCGAGTTTGTGAGTCATGCGGCTTTAGTCAGGCGTGCAGGCAGCTTCTCATAAATGCCGCCAAAGCCGCCGTTGGAAAGAATAGCCACTACATCTCCTTCTCGCAGCTCCGGCGCAATGGAATCGACGATCGCGTCCGCGTCCTTGCACTCCCGGGCGGAATGACCCTTGCGATGCAGCTCCTGCACCAGTGTGGCCGTGGATAGTCGTTCCGGTTCGGGAATCGCCTCCGCCTTAAAGACGCTGGCGACGACGATCCGATCGGCAATCGAGAGGCTCGCCGTCAATTCGTTAAAAAAAAACATTTCGGCGGAGTGTGTTGGATCGCGGCTCCAGCACTGCCCATAGTCGGCGACCTGGGTAACGAGTGCGCAGGGCTTTCAAGGTCTCTCCGATTGCGGTCGGATGATGCGCGAAGTCGTCGATGATGGTGACGCCCGCTACTTCGGCCTTCACTTCGAGTCGCCGCTTGACGCTTTTGAAGGTCGCCAGCGCCTCGGCCACGGCTTCAGGCGGGATTTCGTATCGAGCTGCCATCGCGGTTGCCGCGGTCGCGTTCAGCACGTTGTACTCGCCAGCCAGGGACATTTTCAGTTCCGCCCAGCGCCGGCCATCGCGTTCCAGAGTCCAACTGGTTTGTGTTGCGTGGAACACCAGATCACGCACCCGCCAGGCCGAGCCTTGCTTCATCCCATATCGTTCCACCTTGCTGAAGGCGCGGGTTAGACACTCATCCACGTTCTGCGAATTGTCATAGGCGACGATGTAGCCGTTGCGCGGCACCAGGTTCACCAGTCGCTTGAAAGCGGTTTTTACCGCGTCAAGATCTTTGTAGATATCGGCATGATCGAACTCCACCGAAGTAAGGATTACCGAATCGGGAAAATAATGCAGAAATTTCGGCCCTTTATCGAAGAATGCCGTATCGTACTCGTCGCCTTCAAGAATGAAGTGATCGCTCTGCCGCAATGCAAAGCTGGTTCCGAAATTCTCGGCTACGCCTCCGATCAGGAACGAAGGGTTTTTCCCGGCCACCTGAAAGATCCAGGCCAGCATGGAGGTCGTCGTCGTCTTTCCGTGCGTGCCCGCCACGACCACCGGCTCACGCCCGCGAAGAAAGCTGTCGTGCAGCACCTGGGGCAAGGATTGAAATGGGATTCGATTGTCCAGCGCGGATTCGAGTTCAACATTGCCGCGGGAGATAGCGTTGCCGACTACCACCAGGTCAGGACGCGGCTTCAGATTGTCTTCGGAATAAGGCTCACTCACCGGAATTTGCATCGCCCGCAGCAGGTCCGACATAGGGGGATAAGCCGCGGCATCCGAGCCGGTCACATGAAATCCGCGCTGTTTCAGCAGGCCGGCGAGCGATGCCATCGCCGTGCCGCAGATGCCGATCAGATGGACGTGCTCGCGTTCGCTCAATCCTGACCTGCCTTGCCGATTTGGGACTGAGGAACGGTAACCGATTCTGCCAAGTCCAGGCGGACGTTATCTGCGTTGACGGTTAAGCGCGCTTGCACGCCGAGGGGCAGCGTAATGTTCCCGGCTGAAACATGGCCTGAACGCAGGCCGAACGCGACTGGCACGTTCAAATCGATAAGGTTGCGGCGTACTACTTCCTGCAAACTGGATTCAGAGCTTGACGTCGGAGCGCAGTGCATCATCTCGCCGAAAATAATTCCGCGTACTTTCTGTAGCTTCCCAGCGTATCTAAGATGCATGAGCATGCGATCGATGCGGTAGGGCCATTCGCCCAAATCTTCAAGAAACAAGATTGTGTCAGCAGTGCGGACCTGGTACGGAGTGCCCAGCGATGCGACCAACAAAGATAAACATCCGCCATAGAGCTTGCCTTCCGCGGTGCCGGAAACAATTGCCTGGAGCCCGGGTGATTCGCTGGAGTCGATGCTCCAGGGACCGGCGCTGCTGAGTGCGGATTTGAACGATGCGGCGTGAACACCGTCGCTGCGGGCAAAGTCTTTGCTCACCATCGGGCCGTGGAATCCGACGAGGCCGCAGCTGTCGTGCAGATACGTCAGCAGCGTAGTCACATCGCTGTATCCGCACAGGATTTTCGGACGGCTGCGGATCAGCTCGAGGTCTAAGCTGGGCAGGAGGTAGTTGGCCCCATATCCGCCGCGCGCGCAGAGGATCGCTTTCACCTCCGGCAGGCGAAACATCTCGTGAAACTCGTCGATACGTCGCTGCGCGCTGCCGGCAAAGAACATATCCCGGCTGAAGATGCTTTGGGAAAAGACCGGATTGAGTCCAAGCTCGCCCAGGCGCGAAGCTCCGGAGAGAAATTCCTCGCGCTTCACCGGGCCGGAAGGCGCTACGATGCCGACCGTGTCGCCGGGCCGAAGCGCTTGAGGCCGGACAATGGAATCGAGCTCGCTACTCACGAAATCTCATACTACTGGATATCAAAACCGGCGAGCTCAGTTTCCGTCGAGGCAGGCTCTTCGCTCGCGCCTAGAGCAGGAACTCTCCTCTGCAGACCAGGCGGGCGGGACCTTCCAACAGAAGCGCGTCAGCTCCGTCCCAATGCACAACCTGAGTTCCGCCTGGAGCGCGGACCTCGACCGGCGAGACCACCTTGCCGGCACGAATGGCGGCGATTGCCGAGGCGCATGATCCGGTGCCCGACGATTGCGTTTCCCCCGCTCCGCGCTCAAAGATGCGAAACTCGACGATATTGCGGCCCGCAATCCGCACGAACTCAACATTGGTTCCATTTGGGAACTGCGGACTTGCGGCGATTGCAGCAGCGCGTGCCTGCCAATTAGAGGGAAAGGCCTCAACCAGTTCTACAAAATGCGGATTGCCGGTAGAGATGGCAACTCCTGTGGCTGCTACTCCGGAGAAAGCGACTGTCTTTTCTCCAATCACTTCGGCATGCCCCATCTCGGTGAGGAAATGAAATTCATTTCCGTCGCGCCGCAGCAGCATGCATTCCTTTTCTCCTGCTGCAGTGCGCACGCGCACTTCGGATCCACCGCGAGCTTCCACTGTCCATGCCGCTACGCATCGCGTACCGTTGCCGGAAATTTCGGCTTCCGATCCATCCGCATTGAACAGACGCGCTTCCACCGCGCCGTCGTGATGCATCGTGACCCACTCCACTCCGTCGGCGCCGATCCCGCGATGGCGATCGCAGAGCCGCTGAGTGCGCGCGGCGGCGTCGGCTCCCATGAGGGCCGCGTCAACAATGAGGAAATCATTGCCGCAGGCTTCCGCTTTGACGAATTTGAGTCCGCTCATTCTTCGGAAGTGGCATTGAACGATGCCACGCTTTCGAAGCCGGCCTGCGATCTGAGCTTAGCTAACAGCTTTTCGTGTTCCGGCAGAGTGCAGGTGAGGTTGAACAGCACGCGCGAAAGATTCTGCGATCGGCCGACCTGCATGGCCTGCATCGAATGATGCGCCTCCTCCAAGATTTCATTGAGTTCTTCGAGGATCTGCGGAGAGCTCGATCCTTTAATCTCGTAGCTCATGGTTAGCACCTTGAGTCCCAATTTGGCCTCAATCCATCCGAGCAGGTTCAGCGCGAGCAGGATGAGAATGGTGGCGAAGATCGCGAGCAGGTACTTGCTTGCTCCGGCGGCAAGGCCGATTGAGGCGACCACCCATATCGTCGCTGCACTGGTCAGGCCGGAAACGCTGCCCTTCCCATGAATAATGGCGCCTGCTCCAAGGAATCCAACCCCCTGGACGATGTTGGAAGCGATGCGGGTGCGATCGCCGACGCTGGCATCCGGGATTACCTCCGACAGGATCGTGAACATCGCTGCGCCAACACAGATAAACATGTTGGTGCGGATGCCAGCAGGCTTGCGATGAATGGTGCGCTCGAGGCCAATGATGCCGCCAAGCACTGCTGCCAACCCAAGCCGGCCAACGCTCGAGGTGAGCCACAGCATGTGCCCTGCCTGCAGCGCAAAGATGTATGGAAGGTGAGCCATGGGCTGCGCGATTTTAGCAAAGCTGTTGGAGCCGCTGCCGATTTTGACAAGCGCTTCCCAGCTGCTAGGGATAGCTGAGAACTGATAACCGATAACTTGTCTTCGCTCGCGGCGGACGAAGGTCGCTCCGGTACAACGCGATTGGCTGCTCTCCGTGTACGTCGAATTTTGCAACCAAGCGCAAATAGCCGGGATGGCGCGCTACGGCTTCCGCCACCGGGTCCCCCGCGCACGCGACTATGTAGTCAGCGGACATGGCCGGCAATGTAAGTGACGCGTCCCAAATGTACAAGTTGCCTTCGTTGATGGTTTGTCGAAGCGGAAACGCGGCGAGTTCGAATGCTCCAGAATGGGCTCCGGTGTAAGCGAGCACCGTCGACTTCGGCGGAAGAGCCTTGAGCGCCTCAGACAATTTCGCGTCGATCTCCATGCGGGCGGCGCCGTTGGCACGGGTTTCACGCAAGCACAGCGGGACTTGTCGCCAGCACTGCCAGTAAGTCACAACGCCCACTCCCAGCAAGAGGACGGCAAGCCATCGTAACCGTTGCCGCGATGCGACGCCTTGCGCTGTATGTATGAGCAAGGCGATTCCAGCCGCGATCGCGGGCAACAGCTCGAGGCCGTAACGCGCGTTGTAGTAGGAAAACGGCCACCATACAGGAAGGAAGATGGGTACGGATCCATAGGCGATGGACAGCGCATAAAAAGCCACCGGCGACCACAGCAGCACCACGATGGGCCCGAGCCCGCGGACGAGCCCGGCAGCGCTGCCGCACACAGCAAGCAGCACGATTATTCTTGCGAGGCGGCTATCGCCGATGTTTAGCTGCGCCGCTTTTATGAAGTATGTTCCTGCCGTGAGTACGTGGTCTTTACCCGGGTACGGCGGCGCGCCCGGTTGCGTAGTTCGCTGCGCGATTGCCTTCGCCGAATACGGGCCATTGGCGAACTCCAGGGGATTTCCATATACGCCGAAGTTGTAGGCGAGCCAAAGCGTTGGGCCCAGCGCAGTAAGCAATAGCGCTTTCACCACTCCTCTCCTAAATTCGGACGCGGCGGCTTTGCGCAAGGACGCCAGCAGCCGGGGTGCGATCACTATCCAGCTGACGCATGCCAAAAACCATCCGTCGTAGCGCGTGAATACTCCAGCCGTGAGCGCAACGGCGCCATATTGCAGCCACCGCGCGGCGCCGGCATCATCTCGGCCAAAGCGCCGGAATGCCTCAGTGAAGCAGACCGTTGCCCAGAGAAATGCGGCGAGATAGAGCGGCTCGTTCAAAGCAGTAGTTTGAACGTAGAGAAGATTCGGATTGGCTGCGAACACTGCCGTCCCCAGCCACGCCGCAGTTCTGGACCAGATCGATAAGAGGCGAAAGAGTCCCAGTCCGGCACAGACGTATGACAGCATGGAAATAATCGACCCGCCGATTCCGGACTGCCACATGCTGTTGTCGACGACAAAAGGAATGGTCAGAAGGTGAGGCAGCGGCAGCCACACGGAGCCAAGCTGCAGCAGTCCGGGTGTGCGCGAATCGAAGACGTGCCGGGCGATATTGATGTGCGCGACCGCGTCCCCGGAGAGCAGAATCTCATTTCGGGAATGAAAGAAACAAAGGGCAGCGACGCTCGCCAGCGTCAGCCCGCAACCGAGAGCGACATAATCCGCCCTCCTGCCGCGGTGGGCGAGGATCGGACCGGTCTCAGCAGAGTGGGAAGCTGCGCTCTGATTCAAAGGCGCTGGGGAGCTCACATTTGCTCTATCCGATGTGCGTCAGCTCGCGGAAGACCTGATAACGAATATCGATTTCCTGCCGGGTGAGCGCCTGCAGGCGCTCCGTGCCAAAGCGTTCTACTGCGAACGAGCCCATTACGCCGCCGTAGAACATCGCGCGTTTGAAGACCTCGCGATCCAGGCGGTTCTGGGAGGCAATGTATCCCATAAAGCCTCCGGCGAAGGAGTCGCCGGCCCCGGTTGGGTCGCGGACCTCTTCCAGCGGCAGTGCGGGCGCGCGGAATGGATGGCGACCTCCGCCAAATTCTCCTTCCTTGAAGAAGACCGTTGCGCCATACTCGCCGTGCTTGATGACGAGAGCGCGCGGTCCCATCTGCAGGATCTTCTGGGCAGCGCGCGGAACGCTGGGCTCGGTTGCGAGCAGCTTGGCTTCGGTATCGTTGATGAGAAGGACATCGACGCCCTTCAAAGTCTGAAAGAGGTTTTTGCGGTGATTCGGATCGGTGATCCAGTAATTCATGGTGTCGCCGCCGACTAGCTTCACCCGGCCGTCCATCTGTGCGCGCACGTTGCCCTGCAGCACCGGATCGATGTTGGCGAGAAAGAGGAACTCCGAGTCGAGATACTCCGAGGGAACCTGCGGATTGAAAGTCTGGAAGACGTTGAGCTGAGTCTCCAGCGTCTTCGCTTCGTTCAGGTTTTCGCCATATTCACCGCGCCAGAAGAAGCTCTTTCCCTTGGTGTGCTCAATGCCGCGCGTGTCGATCTTGCGCGAGCGCAGGACATTTTCATCCTCCTGGCTGAAGTCATCGCCGACTACGGCGACGATGCGCACTTGCGTAAAGTAACTTGCAGCCAGCGCGAAGTAGGTGGCCGCGCCGCCAAGGCAGCGATCCACCGAGCCGGATGGGCTCTTGATTCCGTCATAGGCAACGGACCCAACCACGACGATCGCCATTAGGCGCCCGCCTCCTGCGCCTTGAGATATTTGTCGAGCAGCAGGCCGAGCTTCTTGCGCGCACTGGGAGAGATTTTTGCGCGATCGGTGAGGATGGCGAATTCCAGCGCCGATCCGCACTTGCAGGAGCGTGTCCGCGGCATGGCGGAAACGGTTTCGCGCAGCACGCGGCAAGCGTTCTCCGCATTTTTGTTGAGATACGAGATAACGACGTCCACGGTCACGCTGTCGTGCTCCGGATGCCAGCAGTCATAATCCGTGACCATAGCGACGGTTGCATAGCAAATCTCCGCCTCCCGCGCGAGCTTGGCTTCCTGCAGGTTGGTCATGCCGATCACATCGATTCCCCAATTGCGATAAAGGTTCGATTCGGCGCGAGTTGAGAACTGTGGACCTTCAATGCAGACATATGTCCCGCCGTGTTTTCCGGTGACGTTGACTTTCCTGCAAGCGG
>JAFAUE010000237.1 GCA_019243475.1 Acidobacteriota bacterium
GCTACCACCAGGTCGCGTGGGCAATCGAAGAAATGATCGAGCCCTTCGAACCAGTCGGTGACGATGGGCGTGCCGCAGGCCGCAGCTTCAAAGAAGCGGCCGGAAGGACAGTATCCCCAGCGCGCCATTTCTGTGCGTGTGACATTCAGCGTCAGCCGCGACGACGAATACAGCGCCGAATGGTCGGCCACGCCTACGTGTTCGAACCGGCGCACATTGGCCGGCCACTGCCAATCGCGGGGATACATCGAGCCGGCCAGAACGAACGTCTTTGCCGGCAGATGGCGCGCGGGCTCCAGAAATAAGGTTTCCACTTTCGCCTGGCGATCGGCGGCATATGTGCCCATGTAGCTGAAGTCGCAGCAGTACTGCGGCGGGACGGCAACGCGCCTGTGCACCTCGGGATCGACGCAGCCATAGAGCGGCAAAGCTCGCTTCGCATGCCAGCTATTCGCAAGCTCGTCGAGCGTTCCCCCTCCGGTAAATGAAAGATAGAGATCAAATTCGGGAATCTGCTCGCGGCGAAGATATTCCAGCGGTCCTGACTCCAGCCTCGCAAGCGTCACCGGCGTATCGAGATCGTAGAAAGCCTTCACCGGGCGCGAGAGCGCGAGCACTTCGTCGGCAATGCGCGCGCCTTCCGGACAAAAGCTGGCGCAAATCACAGCATCGGATTCTGCTGCTATGTTTAGCGCGGATTCCCGAACGCTGTCCCAATTTGGGTACAAGTGCAGTGAACAATAATCGGGGGACTCGAAGTCGCGGTGTCGCGCGTAGTAAGGCACATCTTTTTCGAAGAAGTGAACTTCATGACCTTGCCGATGAAGCGCCTTCGTGATGGCGCGATAGGGCGTGGCATGGCCGTTCCCCCAGGAGGAAGAGATTGTGAGCCCGAAAATGACGATCTTCAAAAGGGCGTCTCCGTCGCTAATTGGCGTTTGGCGTGGTAACGGCCCGGGGGCTGAACGTGCTCACGTTTGTGAGATGCAGAAAACGGGGCAATCGGCGGCAGGCGCTCGGCGAAACCGAGCGCCGCATACGGTGTGGGTCAAAAGCGACAATCCACGCAGCCAGCTCCTCATGGCAGGCCGTCATAGCAGGCGCCGATTGGGGTGCCTGGAGGATTGGCTGGAGGCGTCTTCCACGGCACTCCCGTGAAGTCAAAGAAGTCGGTCAGCTTCGACGCTGCGGCATCGCGCGCGGTGAGCGGCTGCAGATGGAAGCGCGCTTCCACCATCGCCAGCCACGAGGTGGAATCGGTGCTCGTGTGCGAAACATAATGCGCCTTGGCGAAAGGCGAGATCACGATGTTCGGCACGCGGAAGCCGTAGCGCGTGAAGTTGCCATCTGGATCGTAGGGTGGAGTGCCGTGCGTGAGCTTGGCGGTCGAGCAACGCGAGTCTGACGCGCTGGTGCAGATATCCACGGGCTTGATGCCGTCGGGACTGGGCACGTTCGTCGGAGGAGGCACGTGGTCGTAGAGGCCGCCGCCTTCGTCGAAGGTGAGAATGAACACCGAGTCCTTCCACGCTGAACTGGCCATCAATGCATTAATCACCTTGGCGCTGTCTGCGACGCCGGCCTGAATGTTGTCGCCCAGGCCGGGATGCTCGTCGTTGTCCGGCTTCTCGATGAAGGCCACGGCCGGCAGCGAGCCGCTGTTCAGGTCAGAGAAATACTGCGACATCGGAAATACATGCCGGCTTGAGCCGTTCGGGCCGTACTTGCCCTGGAAGCCTGCGAACGCGTACGCGTAAGTCCATCCACTCGACGGAACGTAGATCTTCCATGAGACTCCCGCTGCCTGCAGTCGATCGAAGATGGTCGGCGCGTTGATGTTCGGCTCGTTGCCGGCCATGGGATACGCATATCCGCCGGAAGTCGCGCCCATCAGGTAGAAACGATTGGGATCGGTGCGCGCCGGAGCGGGCGAATACCAGCGATCGGAGACGCCGAATTGGGTCGCCAGCCAGTAGTGATACTCCAGGTCCGCAGAGGTATAGAAGCCCATGGCGCGAATGCCCTGCTTATCGGGAATCGTCGGGTTTGTACCCGGAGCGCCGGCCGTGGCGCTCGCGGCTCCGATAACGAATCCGTCCATGCGCGGCGTGTCAGAACTTACGTCTTCGGCGTTGAAGTCCCAGTGGCTGATGATCCAGTCGGCGCTGGTGTTCTCAATGCACATGGTCTTGAGATGGAAGGCGTAGATGGGTGTGGTCGGGAATCCCGCCGAGTTAGGCGCTTTGTTCATCGCGCTGCAGGGCTTGGTCCAGTCGGAGTTGGTGCTGCTGCAGTCGTCGGGCAAACCATCGACGTCAGGACCGAGTCCGAGCTTGGCACGATATTCGTTCAGTTTCCCGAAATAGGAATCGAAGCTGCGGTTCTCTTCCGCCATGAAGATGATGTGGTTCACGGCGCTCAGGTCGCCGGGATTCGAGCTTTGCGTTACCTGCACCGAAGCCTGAGAAGTGGCGGAGGCGCCGCCTGCTCCACTGGCCGTGAGAACGAAGACAACCGTTCCCACTTTGGTCAGAGTGGCTGTCGCCGAAGTTTGGCCCGCGCCGATGGGAATGTTCGTGCCGTCCTGAGTAAGCGTAACGCCGGTAGCGTTGGTGGTGGTCCAGCTAAGAGCCACGGATTGTCCGGACTGTACCGTAGTTGGCGTGACCGTCAGCGTGGCAGTGGGGCCGTTCGGCGGGGGAGGCGCCGTGACTGTGACTGATGCACTCGCCGTCGCCGGCGTGGTACCTGAGCCGCCGGTCGCGGTAAGCGTAAATGTCGTGGTGCCAACGACGTTGAGCGTGAACGGCATTCCCGGCGAGCTCACGGGATTTCCGTCAAGCGCTACTGCGGTTCCATTCTGGCTCAGCGAAATGGCGGTGGCATTCTGCGTTTGCCAGCTGACCGTCACCTTACCGCCCTGCTCGACGGAAGTCGGCGAGACGGTGATGCTTGCCGTCGGGCTCGCCGGATTCGGATTCGGCGGAGGCGTGGGACTTTGTGCGGGCCCCGACGGAGGATTCGTGCCGCCGTTATTTCCGCCGCTCCCAAGGGCAAAGCAGCCGGTAAGAAATGCGATGAGAGTAGCTGAAAATAGAACCGCAACGATACGACGATAAAGGGCCCAGGACATAACGCCTCAACCAACAGCTTGCATTTGTCTTTGTCGGATGGAATGGGCAGCTCCGCAAGTTGCCAGCAGCAGCTTGGTTTGAGGTGTCAGGTTGGTGCCGGAGTAGCTGCCGGCTACCAGCCGCCGGCTTGCGGACCTTGAGTGTTGCCATAACCCTGTGATCCCATGGAAACGATTGGAGAGAACTCAAAGTCAGTAACCACAAAGGACACTAAGGCTCACGGAGGTTTGGAATTCCTCTGTTCTCCTTTGTGCCCTTAGTGGTTTAGATCTCTTTCACGGTTCATCTTCCGTTGAAGAAGTCTGTCATCCTTCGTCGGCTTACCGAACCCAGGATAATCAAATAACAAGTACAGATAGCCGGCGGCTGGTAGCCGGCAGCTGGCAGCTTCTCAGCGTAGGATTATCTCTTCGCCAGGGAGAGTGCATGCCTACTCAAGCGGAGAAAGCAAAAACGTTTCGCGCACTGCATGATCGCGATCATGCCTTCATCATTCCTAATCCATGGGACATCGGCTCGGCCCGAATGCTCGAGGCGCTCGGCTTCGAGGCGCTTGCGACCACCAGCGCAGGATTCGCGTTCAGTATTGGGAAAGCCGACGGTGCGGTCGGACGCGATGCGATGCTGGCTCACGCGTCGGCGATTGCTTCGGCAACGGAACTGCCTGTGAGCGCGGACCTGGAAAACTGCTATGCAGACGATCCCGGCGGAGTGGCAGACACCGTGCGTCTTGCCACGCGCACCGGGCTCGCAGGATGTTCAGTGGAAGACGTGCCCCAGGGCAGGAAGCGGTCACCCTACGAGCTGTCGCTGGCTGCGGAGCGTGTGCGCGCCGGCGCGGAGGCTGCCCATGCCGCCCCGTTTCCGTTCACGCTGACTGCCCGCGCGGAGAACTTCATCGTCGGCCGTCCCGATCTGCGCGACACCATCGCCCGCCTGCAGGCATTTCAGGAAGCCGGCGCCGATGTGCTCTTTGCCCCGGGATTGAAGACGAAAGAAGAGATTACGAGCGTAGTGAAGTCTGTTGACCGCCCGGTCAATTTCATTATGGGACTGCAGAATGTGAACTGGAGTCTGGCTGAGTTATCGGAGCTGGGAGTGAAGCGCGTGAGCGTCGGCAGCTCGCTGGCGCGAACTGCAGTGGGCGCATTTCTGCGCGCTGCGGAGGAGATGCGCAGCCGAGGAACGTTCGCATTTGCTCAGAATGCTCCGAAATCAGCGGAGATTATCGCGCTGCTCGCGGGCAAGCAATCCGGACATGCGGCGTAGTGGACGAGGCGGACCAGGTGGACTTCGTGGACTAAGTGAACAGTCGTTGGTCGAGAACTCTGTTTCTTCGTTATTCCTGTTTGTTCCGCGGCTTGTCTTCTAATTCCCGTCTGGGTGTGAATAGAAAACTCAGCGAGATACCGCCCAGCAGGAGCCAGGAAAGATTCGCGCGCGCGTCGGGGCTGGTGACGTGGAACGAGTGCTGAGGCGCATAGACAAAGTACGCGAGTAGAAACGCAGAAACCACGCTGCCGAGCACTCCGGTGGCTACACCAAAGCGCGCGGCCACTGCGATCACCACTGCCAGCGAGATCAGCGGAAGCGTGAGCTCGATCTGGCTGCGATGGAATACCAGCGCAAGCACCAGGGCAACGGACGCGCACAGCAACGTACCAATTGCAGTGTCGAGGAGGCGGAGTAGTTTTCCAGGAGGCATTCGCAACTGCATGCATTCTTAGAATGCCAAAAGGCTGAGTAGTGTTGGGAAAATTCGAGAGCTGCTGGAGCGGCTGCTGGGCGCTCGCTACTGGCTGCCGGCTGCTGGCTGCCGCCCAGCAGCAAATAGATTTCCGAGAAGGACAACTCGTTGGCGGGCTCCGGGAATGTCGATTGGAGACTGCCATTCGAAGTCTGGGAGAGAAGCACTTGCGATCTCGGCTTGCCCGCTGCCGATCAGCAAAGCCAGCCGTCCGCCCGCTTCGACTAGCTTGGCGGCTATGGGCAGAATGCTTTCGAATTTCTCTACTGCACGCATGGTCACAATCTGTGCCCGATCGGAAAAGTCTTCTGCCCTGCCGGAGTACACGGTTACATCTTGCAGATGAAGCGCGCGCACCACTTCGCGCAGGAATGCGACCTTCTTGTTCTGCGATTCGATCAGCGTGACTTGCAAATGTGGCGCGGCGATCTTGATGGGAAGTCCGGGAAAACCAGCGCCGGAGCCGAGATCGATGAGGGTGGTCACGCGATCAAGATCCAGTTGCTGGGCTGCGAAAAACGACTCGCCGAAATGGCGTTGCACTATTTCGTCTGCAGTGCGAATCGCAGTTAGGTTCGTGCGCGCATTCCATTTGAGGAGAAGATCAAGATAGGTCTGCACCTGCTGGAGCTGAGCGGGAGTGAGAGTCTGAGAGAGAAAAGGCGCCAGCAGATCAGGCACGGATTGCACTACTCAGTTTTAGCAGAGCAACGACCGCATTTCGTGCCCTTCCCTAAAGCGGTTTCTCAGTCCTTCATTTATTTACGCGAAATCGTCTCTCGATCGCACCTAACAGAAAATCCGCGGCCAGCGCCAAGATCGCGGCCGGAAGCGCTCCTGCCAGGATCAGGTCATTGTTGACCATGGCTACGCCGCGAAAGATCAATTCCCCCAACCCTCCGGCTCCGATCGCCGCAGCGATTGTGGCGACGCCGATCGCAGTGACAGTCGCAATGCGAATGCCGGCGAGGAGCACGGGTGCGGCTAGGGGAAGCTCGATCTGGGTAAGCAGCTCGCTCGTCGTCATGCCCATGCCGACGGCAGCCTCCTTGATTGCGGGATCGATTTCAAGGATGCCGGTATAGGTATTGCGCACGATCGGCAGCAATGCATAGAGGACGAGGGCAACGATTGCGAGCCGCTCGGCGCGTTCTCCGAGCCAGGGCGCTGGCAGAAGAAAGCCGAAGAGCGCCAGACTGGGAATCGTCTGCAGCACGTTGGCG
>JAFAUE010000347.1 GCA_019243475.1 Acidobacteriota bacterium
CTTGTGAATCGCGCTGAGCTGACCGATGAATTCGACCAGTGCGTATTGCTTTTCCGCGTCCGCGCCCTTTCCCATTTTGCGATGTAGGTCGCCGAGTGCGGCGGCATAAATTGGCAATGGGACGACATCCTGTGCCTGCTTGTAAAACCCGGCAGCCTCCGAAAAGCGCTGCTGCGCTGCGCGAATCTGTCCCATTCCAGCCAGCGCGCGATGATAGCTCGGATACGCGTCGAGTGCCTCCCTCATGGCCGCTTCGGCATCGTTCAGTTTCCCAGATTGGAACAACTGCTCGCCCAGTGTGAAGTACGTCCAGGCAACATTCTCAGCCGGCAAACGAGCTTCAATGGCCAGCTCGGTTGCGGAGCGCATCAGCGACAGAGATTGCGAGACATCGCCGTGCATCCAAGCTAGCGACGCACGCCTGGTGGCGTTGAGATACTCGAGTCCCTTATGGGGGCGACTGCGATCGGAAGTCGTCAGCTGCGAGAAGAAATTTTCCGCGTTCGAGTAGTTGCCCAATTCAAGCTGCGCGTCGCCTTCCAGCGCGATTGCAGAAGGATCGTCGGGCTGCAACTTTAGGGCGCGGCCCGCGCTCGTCGCTGCCTCACTGAAGCGATGCTCTGCGAACTCAACGCCGCCCAGCTGCGTGAGCGCCTCTGCGGCCTCAGGCTGTTGCGACTCAAGCTGCAATGATTTGTTCAGCGCCGTCTTTGCCAATTCGTAGTAGCTGATGTCACCTGTTTCCCGTGCCTTGACCACGTAAGAGCCGGCCAACCGGTTGTAGTTCAGGTAGTAGTCGGGATCGCGGGCCAACTGTGCCTGGAAGAACTGAATGCGACTGTCCGTGAGCTTGGCAGGCGAAAGAGTCGCCGTACGAGGAGCGTTTTGCGCTCGCAGGGAGATGGATGCACAAATCAGCAGCCCCCAGATCGGGAACTCATAAGCGCAGAGACGAAAAAGCTTGCTGCAGTTACGGTCGAACTGTGACATGGGCCCTATCATTACTGTTGCGGGGGAAATCCAATGGTTCCTGGTTCCCCAGGGAGCGGGTGAGGCGAAGCAATGTACGGAAATTGGCTCAGAAACGGCATGTCGTTGCCTTCGATGGTGAAGTCAGTGAGTTGGGCGTCAGGCTTATTAAAGGTTGTGCCCTGAACGACAACCAGAACGCGCCGGTCCTGGCAGCTCGGAAATGCTGAGCACTCAAGGGCCGCGCGCGTGCCGACAGGGCCGCCACCCGTTACGCCGGTGGGGAAGTGAACATCGGCGAGCTGTCGCAGAAGCTGGAGTGCGATGTCGATGCTCGGATCGTTGAGGTGTCTGCCGTTTTGTATGCCGAATTGTCCGATCGCCTGCCCCGTAGCCGGCAAATCGAGATCGAAGCGCAGGACATCGGGCAGCAGCGCTATCCGGAGCAGATCTTTACTTGTATTTCCGAACGTGCCCGGCAAGAGCAGGGGAGCGCCGTTCGGCAGCGCCGTTAGACCTAGAGCGGTGAGCAGATTTGCCCGACCTGCAATGGTGTTGCCGGTGCCGTCATTGTCCGTGACAGTGAGGGCATCAGGAATCAACGAGGAATAATTAGCGACATCGTGCTCGGGGATTTCCGCATTCTGCGCATCGCGCGGGGTTCCCTTCGGGACAAACACAGTAGCAAACGCCTGCTGCCCCATGCGCTCGAATTGCGTGAAGGTGTTGCCGCCGCCGCGGCGCTCGGGCACGCGCTGGCTTACCGTCGCCCACATATTGATCTTTGAAGTTGAGCCACGCACCATTGCTTTGGGCACCGAGACCACAATGGAAGTTACGTTGAATCCGCCAAATCCATCGACGCCACTAGTGCCGTCCGAGCGCACTGCGCGGCCGCGGAAGCTGGTACCGATCTGGCGAAAGACATCCTGGGTGCCGTTAAGAATGCGGAAGAACTGACCAACATCGAAGACAAATGGATCGTCGCGAACTCCGACGAAGGCCTGCACGCCGGTTGCGCTGCCAATGACGTTTCCAAAGGCGCCCTGCGCTGACGGCGCTCCGCTGAGCAGACCATTGCGGGCTCCGGTCACGGTTGGCGCGGCTGGGCCAAACACTCGAATCGTCTGACCTTGTCCATTGATGTCGACAACCACCTGGACCACGAGATCCTCGCGCGCGTCGCCAGTGTTGTCGATCTTGAACTGATAGAGCAGGTCAGGCGACAGCGAGTAGCTGGGCGTCTCCGCGGGCACGCTGAACGGATTCACGTTCATGATCATGACCATGCGCGTAGCGTCATTCGGATCGGTGAAGAGATAGACGTCGGTGATATCCCCCTCGGGTATTCCGTCAACCAGTGGGGCTTCCCGATGATCGGCGGCGCTCAATTTAGGAGCGTCGAAAGAGACAACGCCGAGCATAAAAAGGAAGATCGCCAAAAACGAAGCTGATTTTTTCATTTGTAACCTCCGCCGCTCGCTTACTGCTTGCTCGCTGTGCCATACAGCAGGGTCGAGTCTTCGAGCCCGGCAAGGATGATTTGATTCGCCGAAACAACGTAGTAGCTGAAGAGATTGCTTCCGATAACTGCCGTGCCTCGTCCCTGGCTGAACGCCGGTCCGACGACCCCGGTTAACGAAGAAGTGTTTCTAGAAAAAGTCCCGTCCTGGTATTGCTCGCTTCCCTTTGCGATCGCGCCACCGGCGCCCAGCGTAAAGCTGCCTGAGGCCATTACGGTCGCCTGTCCCTCGCCATTGAGGGTGAAATTAAAACTGCCACTGTTGCTGAAAGCGGTGCTCGCCTGGGTCTGCAGGGTTCCAGTTGCCGTGCCGTTGTAGGTGACCTTCACGCTAGACGACGCGCTGGGAACGGGAAAAGTCACAATGGTAGGGGTGCCTGTACCATCAGAGAGCGTGACGAGAACGCTGTTGCTCGAGTCAATTTGGTACGTTCCGGTGAACGGTACGTTGCTGTCCACGCCCGAGCCGAGGTTGAGATCTTCGATTCCAGTGACGCCGCCTTTTCCATCTGCTGTAATGCTGCCGGCAACGAAGTAGTCTCCGTCCGCAGGGTCGGTTCCGTTTGCGGAAAACGCGAATGTGCCGCTCAACTGCGCGAGCCCTGTGGGACCAGAGTTTGCCTTCTGCTGCGTGCTACTGCTTCCGCCGCATGCGCCCAGAATGCAACCAGCGAAAGACACTGCCACAAGGCAGAGAACTGATCTCAAAGTCATAAAGCCTCAGCGAGGGCGATGAATGGTCTACCAGTAGATTACGAACTAGCTCATGGGCCGGATTGGGATACGCATGGCAGCCCAATGGGGGAAATTTGAGGCAGAAGCCTATCACTCTCCCAGATGCGTTGCAATCGTAAACACTTCGTTTTGTCGCGAGCGCGGACTGCGGCTTCCCATCATTTACAATGCCCGCCGCAAATGTAAATTTCCTAGTCATTGAGGCATCGATGCGCAGATTTCTTCTTGCTGTGCTTTGTGTGGTCCTGGTTCTGCTGACTCTGGGGGCCGATCAGCCAACTCACTTCTACGGTTATCTTGGGCAAAACTCCCAGAACGAACGCGACTGGGAGGAGAAGTTCCGTGCCATTCCCGATTCGAATCTGCAACGTGAATACATGCAGCGGCTCTCGGCTCGTCCGCACCATGTTGGCTCGCCCTACGACAAGGACAACGCCGATTGGATTCTCTCGAAGTTTAAGGAGTGGGGTCTTGACGCGCACATCGAGACTTTCCAGGTCCTTTTTCCTACACCGAAGGAACGGCTCGTGGAGATGATCGCACCCACTTCATTCCGCGCAAAACTGGATGAGCCGGCGCTGGCCGTGGATCCGACCAGCAATCAGAAATCGGAGCAGTTGCCGACTTACAACGCTTATTCGGCTGACGGGGACGTAACTGCGCCTCTGGTTTTCGTCAACTATGGAGTGATGGAAGATTACGAGCAGCTGGAGCGTCTCGGCATTTCCGTTAAGGGCACTATTGTGATCGCCAAGTACGGGCATTCATGGCGGGGAGTGAAACCCAAGCTGGCCTATGAGCATGGCGCGGTGGGCTGTCTTATTTATTCGGATCCGCGTGACGACGGCTACTTCGTCGAGCCCACTTTTCCCGACGGGCCAATGCGTCCGCGTGACGGAGTGCAGCGCGGCAGCGTGATGGATTTCATGCGCTATCCCGGCGATCCGCTTACACCGGGAGTGGGCGCCACTACCGATGCCAAGCGCCTGCGTCGCGAAGATGCCGAGACAATAACCAAAATTCCCGTGCTGCCGATTTCCTGGGGCGATGCTCAACCGCTGCTCCAGGCGCTTACTGGGCCTATGGCTCCGCAGGCATGGCGAGGAGCACTGCCCTTGCCGTATCACGTGGGCCCGGGAGCAACGAAAGTTCACCTGCGCGTAGTTTCAAATTGGGACCTCAAGCCAGTGAACGACGTTATTTTCAAAATTGCGGGCTCTTCCGAACCGGATACGTGGATCGTGCGCGGCAACCATCATGACGCGTGGGTGAACGGCGCAGAGGATCCTACCGCGGGACAAATCGCTCTATTAGAAGAAGCTCGCGCGTTGGGCATGCTGCTCAAGCAGGGCTGGAAGCCAAAACGCACAATTATTTACTGCGCCTGGGACGGGGAAGAGCCCATGCTGCTCGGTTCCACCGAATGGGCTGAGTATCACGGCGATGAGCTAAAGCAGCACGCCGCGGTTTACATCAATAGCGACGCGAATACGCGCGGTTATCTCTCGGCTGGCGGTTCGCACTCGCTCGAAGCGTTTGTAAACGAGGTCGCGAAGGACATTCGGGACCCGGAGACGCAAATTTCGGTCTGGAAGCGCAAACAAGCGCAAGAAATCCAATTTGGGACTCCCGACGCGCGCCGCGAGGCTCGCCAGCGCGCCGATCTGCGTATCGAGCCGCTCGGCTCAGGCACAGACTTTACTACCTTCCTGGATCATCTCGGCGTAGCGTCACTCAACCTCGGTTATGGAGGCGAGGATCCAGAGGGCATCTACCACTCGATCTATGACGATTTTTATTGGTACACACATTTTTCCGATAAGGACTTTGTCTATTCCCGGGCGCTCTCGCAGACAGTCGGTTCCATGGTCATGCGATTTGCCGATGCTGACCTGCTGCCGTATCAGTTCACTGACTTTGCCGATACCATGCGCAAGTACACGGACGAAGTGAAGAAGCTTTTAAAAGATCAGCAGGACGAAGTGGAGGAGGACAACCGCAGGCTCGACGACGGAGTGTACTCCGCCACCTCCGATCCTCGACGCCCAGTGGTTCCGCCTCCACATCGCGACGCGCCGCCGTTCGTTAACTTTGCCCCGCTCGACAACGCGCTTGCGGCGCTGACGCGCAGCGCGGAACACTACCAGAAAGCTTCGGCGACTCTGCGCAGTGATGATAACGATCGCAACTTCTCGACGCTGAATCAGCTCTTATTGCAAAGCGAGCGCCGCCTCACGCTCGATGAAGGTCTGCCGCGGCGTCCGTGGTACAAGCACATGATCTACTCGCCCGGCTGGTACACCGGCTATGCGCCAAAGACACTGCCAGGAATTCGCGAAGCAATTGAGGAGAGGCGCTATGCCGAC
>JAFAUE010000236.1 GCA_019243475.1 Acidobacteriota bacterium
TTCGAGTGCCTTTTCTAATTTCTCGAAGCTCTCCGCCGCGCCGGCAGCAATCTCCTTGTTCGATTCTCCCGTGATTTCGAGCAGCATCGCCGGCCGGTGTGGCGCCGTGCGCAGCAGCGCCATGGCTTCAGCCCAATCGATGGTTCCCTCGCCGATCCAGAGGTGCTCGTCGCGCTCGCCGTGATTGTCGTGCAGATGAGTGGAACGAATCCGATCCTGCATCACTTCAAAGCTCTGGCGAACGCCTTGCCCGAAATGGGCGTGCCCGACGTCGAAGCAGAAACCCACGTCGTCAAAATGCGCAGTGGTAACGATCTCCTGCAGACGCTCGGGCGTAGTGACTTCATTCGCAATGTTCTCCACGAGCACGGTCACGCCCAGCGGCTTGGCAAACACGCGGAGATGTTCGAGCGCAGTGATGGCGTACTCCATCTTGCGTGGGTCCCACTTCTCTTTGCCAACGCCCAGATGCTGTACAAGAAAACGAAAGGAGGCGTGCTCCGCAAATTCAATGGCGCGCTTAGCTTCGTCCATCCCGCTCACGCGCTTGCGTTTGTCGTTATCAACCAGATTCACTGGAGGCGCCATATGCCGGCCGTAATCGGGCTCGCTATAGATGGGCGAGTGCACCGAGTGAAGCACTCCTGGATGCTCGCGAAACCATGAAGATAGTTCGCGCACGCGCCCACGATCGGTGTAGTCGAAATGTTCCTTCTGGCAGAAGAGCTCAATGGCCTGCGCGCCGCCGCGCAGCATCGCTTCAAGGTGCGCGGTTTGCAGCCGCTCGCGCACGCGTACGTGAGTGGACATCGCCCGCAGCATCAGAAGCCCGCCGCCTTTCCATAACTATGACGCTCGTCGTGCCCTCCCAGCCGCTCTCCCGTTTTGGGATCGATCATGATGCATTCGGCATCGCCCCAATAGGCATTCCGCTCGTCCACCGTATGGCCGTCATTCTCAAGCAGCTTGATCGTGTCGGGAGAGAATCGCTTGCGCTCCACCATCACTTTGTCCGGCAGCCATTGGTTATGAAAGCGCGGCGCGTCGACCGCCTGCTGGATGTCCAGTCCGTAATCGACTACTCCCATCAGTACATTGGCGACGGTAGTGATAATCGTCGGGCCGCCGGGAGATCCGAGCACCAGGAAAAGTTTGTCGTCTTTCGTAACAATTGTCGGAGTCATCGCGGAGAGTGGGCGTTTGTTAGCGCCAACCGCATTTGCAGGTCCCTGGATCAAGCCGTACATATTGGGGACGCCGACTTTGGCAGCGAAGTCGTCCATTTCATTGTTGAGCAGGAAACCTAAGCCATCGGCGGTGACGGCGGACCCGAAACTGCCATTTAACGTCGTAGTCACCGAAACTGCATTCCCATCAGGATCTACGACGGAGTAGTGCGTGGTTTCATCCGGCTCGGAACCCGTGGCGCGCGCCACGGTATCCAGACCATTGAAGCTTCCTGCCGGGCGCTTCAGTTCCTTGCTGATGCTGGCATGCTGCGGATTGATCGACTCCCGCCACGCATTTGCATAGTTTTTGTCGATCAGTTGCGCTACGGGAACTTTGGCAAAGTCCGGGTCACCCATAAAGTCCGCGCGATCCATAAATGCGCGACGATAGGCTTCCGTAGTCAGGTGCATCGCTTCAGCGGAATCGGCTCCCAGCGAACCGAGATCGAACTTCTCGAGGATGTTCAAAATTTCGACCAGCGCAACTCCTCCCGACGAAGGAGGCGGCGCACTGTAAAGATCGTAGCCTCGATAGCTTCCATGAATCACCTGGCGCTCTTTTACTTCGTAGCTCGCTAAGTCCTGAGCGGTGAGAATGCCACCGCCTTTCTGAACGGCGGCGGCGATCTGCTCCGCCATTTGTCCGTGATAGAAGTCGTCCGGATTCGCGGCAATTCGCTCCAGTGTGCGCGCTAGCTCCGGCTGCTTGAAGGTCTCACCCGGCTGGTAGAAGTTGCCGTCGCGCTGAAAGACACGTTTCGATTCAGGAAATTCGCCGAGGTGCTTGTTCTGGAAGTCGTTGGCGTATTCCCATGGCAAAGGGAAGCCCTCGCGGGCCAGGCGAATGGCAGGAGCTATGACTTTCGCCAAGCCCAGCTTGCCCCACTTCTTCTCCGCCATCACCATGCCGGCAACAGCGCCGGGAACTCCGATTGCTTTGTATCCAACCGTGCTCAGGTTAGGAACAACATTGCCCTGCTTGTCCCAATACATGTCAACGGTGGCGGCAGCAGGAGCTTTCTCGCGATAGTCAAGGAAGTGCAGCTTGCCGTCCGCCATGCGAATGAGCATGAATCCGCCGCCACCGATGTTCCCCGCTTGCGGATGGACAACTGCGAGGGCAAAACCTGTCGCTACGGCAGCGTCGATGGCATTCCCGCCCTGCCGCATGACCTCAACTCCCGCATCCGTGGCAAGCGAATGGACGCTCGTGACCATTGCCTTTTGCGCATGGGCCGGCCGCATGCTCGCAAAGGAGTGGGAAACGCAGAGGACCAAAACCAGCAGGCCGGAAAAAGCGGTGGACTTGCGCATGAGTATTTTGCGTGTAAGCAGAAACTTCGAGGCTAGCCCACGGCAATCACCAGAGTCAAACTTCCCGGAAAAGCGTGGCGCGGGTCTCTCGAAAGTAACTCCCGACATCCCGCCAAGTGCGTGTAAATTGACCATTTAGGTTCGCTCTAGCGTATACTCAGCGAAAATTTTGTTAAATTCGGGCGCTTTCCGCGCTCGACAGGCGCGAGTCTGGTTTCAGGCAATCATCGGCCGGACGGAAGCGGGGTCATGGGGATGCGAGTCAAATTCTGGGGGGTGCGCGGCTCCACGCCGACTCCTCAGGCTGAAAATCTGCGCTATGGCGGGAACACGTCGTGCGTAGAGGTCCGCATCGATGGCCAGATGTACATCTTCGATTGTGGGACAGGTTTCCGCAATCTCGGCAAACACCTGCAGAAGGAGTTTGCCACTAAGCCAATCTACGCGCACGTCTTCCTGTCCCATTTTCATTGGGACCACATTCAGGGCATCCCGTTCTTCGGACCACTCTACAGCAGCGCGGATAACTACTTCTTTTTCCATTCCTCCAGCCGGACGCGCGGTCTGCAGAGGGCGATCGAAGAGCAGATGTCTGACCCGTATTTCCCGGTGGACATGAGCGAGATGGCCGCCCATCGCAATTTCTACGACATTGAAGAAGACCGAATAGCTTTTGATCAGTGCATCGTGCAATCCATGTGGCTGAATCATCCTCAGGGCTGTCTTGGATTCCGTATTGAGACTCCCGACAAGGTGGTGGTTTACGCGACGGATAATGAGCCAGGCCATCCGGTTTTCGACAAAAACGTCCGCCAGCTGGCGGAGGGTGCCGATGTTCTCATCTACGACTCGCAATACCTTCCCGAGGAATACGAAGCGTCAAAGCGCGGCTGGGGCCACAGTCACTGGCGCGAAGCCATTAATGTGGTGATGGAAAGCGGCGCGAAAGAGCTCGTCCTCTTTCACCACGATCCCGACCATGATGACGCGATTGTGGATAGTGTGGTTGCAAAAGCCCGCGAGTACTACCCGAAAGTGCGCGCCGCATCCGAAGGGCTGGAATTAGAGCTGTAAGCAAGCCACCGGTACCTGAAAGATGGTCACGAGAGCCCAAATTCCCTGGGCAGGGAATTTCGCAGGGAATTATTTCCCGCAAAAAAAAATCTCTTTCTGGAACCCGCATAAACAGCGGGTTTCCGAGGACCACCAGGGAATTCGCAGGGAATTAGCAGGGAATTCTGCACGGAAGTGCCGGGCGGCGCTCCCTTCTCTTTGTCTAGATCGCTGTAAATCATTCGAGCGCAGCTCATAGCTGGAGTGCTAACCCGAAAGCTCGGCCTTTGCAACGGGATATTGCATGGCAAAGTGTATTTACTTTGCCTTCGCATCCGCCGGGATTAATTTAGCCTGTTTTGAAAATGATCAATGAGATAAAAAATAAGGCAGATCAGCTGTCCCCGATTTCCCTCTGATTTCCCGTCCCTGATTTCCCATGTATTGAAGCTTCAGCAAGAGGAATGTGGCTGCGAAGTGCGCGTCGGATTCACAAAACGAAAGACCGGGCTTTCGCCCGGTCTCCATGTGGCTGGTACCCTCCCCCAGGTACTTTGCCAAACTTGCTTCTGACTACTGCAACGGGTTGTCAGCAGCGCCAGCGGCCGCGGCCGGGTTGAAGCGAATTACGCCGCTCTGGTCCGCGAAGAAGTAACGGCTGCCAGTCTGTCCGGGAGCTGCCGGGTTTCCGTTGAGCGTGAAGCCCGTGCCGTTGTTGGTCTGGGCATAGGCGAAATAGTAGCCGCTCTTAGCGGTTGCCACTGCGCCGGCGTTAGCCAAAATTGGATCGATCAAGCAGGTGGAAGTCGAAGTCGGAGGATTGCAATTCGCTCCGCCCAGGTCCTTCAGGGCAACTGAATATCCGATCGGCTGTCCGCCGTTGGTCCAGTCGGCCGCTGCATAACTGACTTCCCCAGTGACAATGGTGCGCATCGAGCCCACGGCCGAAGCTTCGTTCGCGGAGATCTTCGCGCGCAACAGGTTCGGAATGGCGATGGCCGCGATAATCAGAATGATCGCGACAACGATTAAAAGTTCAATCAGCGAGAATCCTTTTTGCTTCTTCATCTAGCTCCTTATCGGGACTTTCAGGCGCGCCCCATTCTTTCTTTTCCGAGCGGGGCCTAAAATCCCGCTGGTTGCCCCCTCCTTATCGCAGGTTGCATACCACTTAAGTTCGTGAATGTACTACTGACAACTAGTTATAAAATCAATGACTTGACGGCGATTGTAAAGGCTAAGTTCTTGACCTCGAATGACGACTTGACACATTCTGTCACTACTCTTCGACACAATTTGTCACCAGATCCACGGTTACTAAACTCTACTGTTTATGCGTACAGGAAAGACCGGAAAAGCAAGACTTACTCTCAATCTCTTCATCAGACATTCCAGCTAGATTGCCATCCTATTTTCGGTTGGCAGCGAACAAAAACAGAGACCTGGGTCTAGGAGTCGCCGATGTCAACAGGCGATCGTTCTACCTTGGACCGTTTTGGAACGCTCGCAACATAGGCTCGAACGAGGACTATTTCGACATCCAGGAGCAAGCATTTGTGCAGAGCTGGAGAGCGTACAAGACGGGGACAAACAAGCTGCGAACTCGGCCGCTTACCAACGAGCCTCACTTAATGCCGAAACAAGTAGCTCACCTTAACGAAGACTAGCCGGCCGTCGTTGATCAGACGGGCGTTGTTGCGGAGCAGGCCGTTGCCGTTCGGGTCGCACTGGAGGGTGCCGGCGACGTGCAGGCACAGTCCGGGATCGACGTTCTCGAGATTGCTGTTGTAGCCGACATAGACCGCTGTGCCGGGATGAACGAGGTAAGTGAAGAGCACGTCGAAGTTCAGGTTCTTCACGGTATCGAGCGAGGTGTAGGTGGGGTTGGCGAGCAGGCCGTTGTATTGCGCGATGAAGCGCAGCGAGAACTCCTTGGTGAACTGGTAGTTCCACTTCGTGCGGATGATGTGATTGTTGTAGACCGACGCATGCTGCTTGTTGTGCAACAGGCGATCGAGGATGTAGGTGTTGTCGATAGTGAGCGGGCTGAAGGGATGCAGCGTGAGCGTTTGGCTGATGCTGAGGTCGTCTCCTTCTACCGGCAGCTGACCTTTCGGGACTACGATATCGACCGCTCCCTGGCGGAAGATCTGAGTGTTGAGGGTCAACTGCCGCACCGGCGCCGCAGAGGCGACCAAGCCCACAAAGTCCTGGGTGAACTTGCGATCAGAGCTCAGGCCGCTGAAATCCTGGGGCCGCAGCGTGTCGCTCTCGATTCCAACAACCGGAGCGAAGAACGAATTGTTCCTGTATTGGAACACCCAGTCGCCGTTGAAGTTGTACTGGATGCCGGTTCCCTGGTGGTCCCACGTGCGCTCGCCGCTCAGTTCGGGACCATGAAAGATGAGGTGCTTGCCTTCGGGGCGAAAGTAAAAATGGTAGTAATTGCCCAGATGGCGGATGTCGGTTCGGCGGACGAATCCCGCCTCGGTCTGGAACTGCGGAGTGATGTCCTGGTACTGAAGAAGGTAAGCAAAGCGGCGTCCGTTGCCGTCGAGCTCCGCCTCATGGTCCTGTCCGAAGGAATTGACATTCGAGAGGTCCAGGGTTGAGCTGAGCACGCTGTGGAACGAGGCATTCCAGTTCTTCCCCATTTTGTAATTGCCGTCGATGCCACCCACACGATTGAAGCTGCCGTTGAGTTCCCGGTCGGTATAGATGAAACCGATGCTGGAGTTCCTCCCCAGGTCGTGAGTGACTCGGGCAATGCCGAAATAGGCTTTTTTGCCAAATAGCGGATCTGTTTCGGGAACAATCTTGCCCGGCGATTTATCGTCTGCAAACAGGAATCCAAGGTTCCACGGTCCCTGCTTGCCGGTTAGGCGCAGCCCGTAGCTAGGATCGGCGATCCTGCGCGTGAAGAGAAGTGTTGTCGAAGTCCCGCCGAATGGCGGAATGCCCTGGATGTTGAAGTAGTTCGCGTTCTCCAGAAAGAACGGCCGCTTTTCGGGGAAGAAGACCTCAAAGCGCTGGTTGACCGTGTTCTGCGGCTGGTCGGACTCGACCTGCGCGAAATCGGGATTCAGCGTCGCATCGAGCACGAGGCTCTCGCGAAAGACCATTTTGGAGTCCAGTCCGATCTTGCCCTGCGCGACGCGCTGGGAAAGGCGAGGATCGAGGGGATCTCGCTGGTCCAGAGTTCGGAAACCGGCAAGTGCGGCGTAAGGATTCAGTTGAAAATTGCCGCCTTCGCCCTGGGGATCGATGCCGCGCATGAGGCCCTCCTGCGTCAGTCGTCCGGCGATGCGGGCGGAGACGTGCGGCCAATAGTCGCTCTCCTGCGTGCGTGCGATCACGCGATGAAATGTGACTCCCCAGTCCTGCAGTCCGCTGCCGTGAGCGCGCAGGCTGCGAAACGGAATCTGCTGCCAGATTATGAATCCTTTGGACGTGAGCTTTCCTTCCGTGTTCCAGACAGTATCCCAGGAATTGTCAGGATTGTTGTTGTTGCCTTCAGTCCACAGCCCGTCGGCCTGCACCCCCAGAGGATTGGAGCCGAAGTTGAGGCCGTGGCGGTGGTCACGGAATGTGTCGATGTTCACGGCGACGACATCGTCGTCGTAAATGTTCTCCCGGCGCACAAGATGCGCGCGAACTTTCTTTGGCTCGTTGTCGAAGCAGAGCCAGACTACGTAAAGCGATTTGGCGTCGTAGCCGAGATAGACTTCGGTTCTCTGCGTCGCGTGTTGACCGTCGGAAGGCTCCGCTTGAATAAAGTTGGAAACCACTGCCATCTTTAGCGCGATGCCGTGGGGCTTCATATCTTCGAAGTCAGAGATGCGCGGCCCGGACGGGAGGCGCGGTACCAGAACGGATCGCGCGTCGAGAGCGAGAGCGTCGTTTCCATCCTTATCGATCGAATGTGCGAGCAGCGGAAAAAGCAGAAACGACAGACAAACGAACACGCGAATCCAGAGCTGTAAGCAGGACGCCATGGAGCAACGGTTAGACGGGGAAACATGGAACAGGTTACAGGGAACAGGTTACGGGGAACAGAAACACGGGACCCAAGAACCGGCGACAGGTGTTCGCATTAAACGCACCAGCGATCTCGGTACGGTTTCGTCACATGAGTACAGAATTACGCATTACAGAACGTCACAATGGTTGTAAACCCCCGGAACCACTGCAACAGCTACTTTGATCTGCAAGTAACGCTCGCAGACTGCGCCCCCGGCGAGCCACCAGAAGTTCGTGACCTCCGGATAGTTGCAGCCGACTCATAGTGGCCCCAGACTGGCCAGACTGGGGTAGCTATGAAAACGATACATCCGTGTGCTCTTTTGCTGGTATGCGCTGTTACTACGATGTTGTTTGGCCAACAAAAGACATATAACTGGGTGACTGGGAGTGATGAGACCGTGAGCCTCGATCCTGGTTACTACCATGGTGGTCCGACCTTTCAGCCAAGTCCCAAGAACCTGGCTGTGCACGTGGACGTTGACGCGCAGCGGCCCGCAACAATCGCGATGGTCTCGGCGCAGGAGTGGAATGACGCGGGCCAGCATCCCGAAGCTCTCCAGGATCTGAAGTATATCTGCGTCCAGGAGCACGTGGTAAAGGCTACCTACTCGTGCACACCTCCAGCCGGAGTGCCGATGGTGGTGGTTGTGCGCGACGAACGCGATTGGGAGCGTGGATCGTTCTTCGGGGAAGTGATATCGCGCCACGATCGGCCGGGACAATACGCTGATCGCGCGATCGCAGCTGCAGCGGCAGAACAGCGGAGGCGAGACTTCGTTTCGCCCAACAACGTTCATCTTCAATATTACGATTGGGCGTGCACGGACAACTGCAATTTGCCCGATCCGCCGCAGCCGAAAGTGTTCAACTGGGTAGCTTCCCAAAATGAGACTGTGCGCCTTGATCCGGCAAACTACTACGCCAATCACACCTTCAATCCCGGTCCTCAAGGCGGCAACATACAGGTCGATATCGACGCGCGTTATCCCGTCACGCTTGCCATGGTGGATTCTTCAGCGTGGCAGCAAGCAACGCAGCAGCCCACTGCGGCAAGGAACCTGAGCAACCTTACTTACAACTGCGTACAACAGCATGCTGTCAGGACGACATATACCTGCCACATGGGAGGATTCTGGTCCCAGGTGCTCGTAATAAGCGACGAACGCCAAGAGCAGCACGATCGTGACGGTGATCATGATCGCGACGGTGATCGTGACCGCGATTACGGGCAGGGCTACGGTATGGTGAGCTCAAATGCCGGTCCAAGTGTGTTTCCCACGTCAGTTCGAGGGGCGGCGCTGACGGACCGCGATGAAGGGCGGAGATGGGAATCTCCAAATGATGTTCGCATCCAATACTATTCCTGGAACTGTGTGCAAGCCTGCGATCAGCCAGACTTCGGCTGGGTACGACAGGTAAAAGAAAAATACCAGCTTACCAAGGTCCTGAAAGTCTATAACGGGCTTACGCCGGACCATGATGGGACGCAAGTCAGCATCAGGGTGAAATCGCCGGTACCAATGGCAGTGGCCGTTCTGCCTTCATCGGTTGCAGGCCAGTTGTACGCGAAACCTGACATGTTTGACTCCGCTGTCAGCCAGAGCTCATGCCAGCAGCGCGGTGTGCAGTCTTCGACGTTTCAATGCACATTGAATCTCGCTGATGGCTCGCAATCCCTGGTGCTGTTACCCGAGAGTGGAGCAGACATTCCCAAGAAGAAAAAGGCTGAAGTCGAAGTCCAGGCAGTAAAGTGCATCGATAACTGCGCTGGGCTGGCCTCCAAGTAAGAACCAGCTCGTCGGAAACCCGACTCTAGTGGGCGGAAACGACGCGTCACAAACCGAGACTCCGGCACCGTGACCGTCATCGAGCTTGGCGGAAATGCGTCGATGGCGGGTGGACCGTCGACTCCCGCCGGGCGGGCTGGCTCACTCTAGCGTGTAGATCGGGGACCGTCCCCGGTTTCCCGTCCCGGTTTCCCCCGGGTTTCCCGAATCGTCTGTCCCCGGTTTCCCCCGGTTTTCCGGTTTTCCCCCGGTTTTCCAAAGTGGTAGCCCCCGCGATCCGGGGTTCATGCCTTCCCGCAACAATGGCGGTAATGACTACCTTCCGCAATGATTCTCAATTTTCAGCGGCTTCGCTCGCCTAAAACCAGTGATCCCCAACAAGATTATCTGGATGACTTTTTTTTGTTTGCGGCCGCGTTGCCACTTGACCCTGGATGTGCTGCGGAGCCACTGGGAGACGGAGAAGTCTGGTCGAGTTCACGCAGCACTTCGCGCGCTTCGGTGATGCGTGCTTTTGCCTCGTCGAGAGAACAGGGATTGCTGCTGGCGGCGTTTGCTGTGTTGCCGACGTTTGCCAGCGCCGCGCGTTCGGAGAGAATGCGATCTTTGGCATTGGCCAGAGTACAGCCGCTGGCGGACTCGGTGATTGCAACCGCCGCGCCTGCTGCTTTCACCGGTCTGCTGAAGTTCACGCGTTCCGCAAAACGCTGCGCAAGGGTCTGCCCACCTTGCGATTGCGCTGTGACGATGGGCTGCAGTGCAGCGGTGCGCTGGTCAAAGGGAGGATGAGTCTTGCCGTCCAGCATCGCCAATGCTCGTTTGTCATCGAGGCTGGCGGAGGCTGCGCTCATTCGTTGTAGGAACGTCAGTAAACCGGAGGGATCGTATCCAGCCTTTGCCGCAAGCTCGACACCTTTTCGGTCAGCTTCGCTCTCCCGCTCCTGGCTGTAGCGGGAGGTTACGGCGCGAGTGATGAGATCGTTGGCTAGAGCATTCAGTTGAGCGCCGCTCGGGATCTTGGCGGTGCCTTCCTCCACCGCCCATTGCGTTGTCTTCTTAGCACGAACTTCTTTCTCCAAATGCCGGCCGTCCACGTGAGCAACTTCGTGCGCCAGTACTCCCGCCAATTCGGCTTCATTTTGCAGGTTCGCCAGAGCCCCACGCGTAACGAAGATGTAACCGCCGGGCATGGCAAAAGCGTTCACGATCTCGCTATCCAAAATGGCGAAGTGATAGCCCACATCCTGACGAGCACCGGCCTGGGCGACGGTATTGCCGACCAGATTCACGTACTTGGTCATGTCCGAATTTTCATACGCGCCCAGCGCATGAAACATCTTTGCCGCAGCCGCTTCCCCGATTGCCTGCTCCTGCTGCGGTGACCACGGCTTATAAGTCTCAGTGGCGCGCTTCACACGGTCCAAGACTTTTCCAAATTGCGCGTTTGCCTGTCCACTAAAGAGCGCCGCAATGCAGAGTACGAGGATGCAACGGTACATAGGTCCTCCTTATTGCTTGCCGTTCAAGTTGCCTTGCTTAATGAACTCGCTCAATTCGGTGGAACTCACGCTCGTGGAGGCCATGGCAGCGACATTCTGCGCGTCGGAAGGAGAAGGGTTGGCGTTGAGCACAGAGTTTTGCACGTTACCATCCGGTCCGATGCCGTTGAAGCCAGCGCTGGCTGTGTCTTTTCCCTGGCGCGAAGACTTTAGCGTTGCCTTGCCTTGAAACAGCGGCGCGGGGGCGGCCTGTTGCGATTGCTGCGGCTGCGACTGCTGCTGAGAGGATCCTTTATCCTGCTGCTTTTGCTGTGATGCTGAACCGTTACTCTGATTGGGTGGCGATTGTGCGGCGCATACAGCGTAGGCAATTCCCAAGACCAGCAACACGGAAGTTTTACACCATCTTTTCCCTGACATAGCTGTTCTCCCATTACATAGGTCCGGCCAATGCCTTGCTCTCGCGCGGCGCTGCCGGCGCCTGTTGACGAATCCTTTTTAGTTCATAAATTGCGGTTTCAACTGTCTTGCCCTTTACCTTCACCCGGCCAAGCGAGATCACGTCCGCTAACCCATCGAGATGAGCGAGCGTGAACTCACTGATGATGATGCTGGTGCCGAATTCCTTATTCACTCCTTCGAGACGCGAAGCCAGATTCACCGCGTCGCCGATGACTGTGAATTCAATTTTCTTGCCTCGACCTACATTGCCGAACACAACTTCGCCAGTATTGATACCGATGCCGATGCGCAATGTCGGCCGGCCTTGCGTTTTCCATTGCGCGTTCAGTTGCTCGAGGCGGGAAAGCATTTCCAAGGCCGCTTGTGCAGCCAGCAAGGCATGGTTCTTTCCCGGCGTAAAGGCGCCCCAATAGGCCAAGATCCCGTCGCCTATGAACTTATCGACAACACCGTCATACTTGAAGACGACGTCCGTCATCGCCTGCAGATATTCGTCGAGCAAGTTAATGAGCTGCATCGGCTCCGAGCTTTCCGTCAATGTGGTGAAGTTGCGCACATCGGAGAAGAAGATCGTGAGCTCGCGGCGCTCGCCATTAAGATTGATGTTGTCCAGGTTGTCGAGAACGTAGTTCACCAGCGCCGGCGAGACGTAACGATCGAGCGTACCGCGCGTTCGCCGCAGCTCGCGTCCTGTGGTGGCGAAATGGACGAGAGAAGCCAAGGAAAAAGACACGAGCAAAGCTGCAACCGGCCCGACGACAGGCAGCCAAACATGAAATCGAGCAAGCCCGATCATGGCAGCGAACCAGTACAGCAAACCGAATGCACCTGCGGCGATGGCCGCGAGCCACTGAGAGGCAATCGAAATAACTGCCAGGAAGCCGACGAGCGCAAAGCAACAAATCGTTAAGACATTTAGCCACCGGGGTGCGACTTTCACGCCATCCTCGTGCAAGAGATTGTCGATTGCGGCGGCGTGCGTGACGAATCCAGGCGCGACCTCAGAAAATGGCGTAGGCCGCTCTTCCATGCTTCCCGCCGCACTTGCCGCAATCAGCACAATCTTGTTATCGAAGTAAGAAGGCGGATAATAAACGCGGTTCTCAGGAAATTGCTGCGGGTAAATCGAAGCGATCAATTTCCACGCTGGAATGCGCTCGTAGGTGTTCGATCCACCGTGCCACAAAATAACCAGTTTCCCTGTTGCATCCACCGGAAGGTCTCTGGATCCTGCCACTGCATATCTTCCTCGGCGAACAAAGACGCTGCTCGAGCCAGAAGCAAGTTGCGCCGCGCTTACCGACAAAGAAGGCAATACGCGTCCGTTGAGCAGAAATTGCAGAGCCATGCGCCGGTTGATTCCATCCCGATCTGGAACGCTGGTGACGCAGCCAAGCCCGGCGGCTGCCTTCGCCAGGGACGGCAACGGCACGTTGTACGCGGTAGCGGTGGGCGAGTACGATTCGCCAACTGCGTCAGGACGCCCGGGCTGCGAGTACGGTTCGAGTACCTGGAATCTGCCGGCATTCACGTCATTTTCGGAAAAGGTCATCTCGACTTCGCCGCTCAAGCTATATGCCAGGATGACGTTGCCCGCTGCTCGAACGCGAGTTGCGAACTCGCGATCCACCTCGTCGTTTTCGGCGCCGCCAAAGATACTGTCGAACACCACAGCCCGCGGTCTGCCTTGGGCAAGGTGATAAAGAAACGCGCTCCAAACCCGCCGGCTCCAGGGCCAGCGCCCCAGATTGTCTTTGAGACCGTTGAAGCTTGCCTCATCCACATCGATAACAACGATATTGTGGTCTGCTTTGTGCGGATCAGCGGACCAACGCACCCGAGCGTCGTAGCTTCCGTTTTCCAGCCATAGCATGGGCCGTGTGTTATCGATGGCGACAACGACGCACGCAGCCAAAAATGGAGCGAAGATAGCCGTGCGCAAAAAGGCTTTCCGGCTGCGTTGGATTCCTGAGCCCATGACGCGGATTGCCGCGCGGAATGGAAGGCCTGAGCGCGGCCTCACGAAGTGGCGCGTATCTTACAACGGTTCACACCGGAGCCTCAAATTGCGAGTAGCTGCTGCTGGCTAGTCTGCAAAGGGACGGATGGTGCTTCAGCTTGCGACTCACGCTTCTGAGGTGTACAACTGCTGCGCAACTTTGGCCCATGTTTTCACAACCCCGTAGGGAAACTGAGTACAGGCTCCGCTGGAGAGATATCTACAGCGAGGCTGAGCTCTGCCGCTCAGCTTTACGCATTTACACTAAGCCGCTTTTTCAATGGCGCAAAGCTCTGTGCGCCTCCGTTGACGGCCGCACGCTCTACGATTTTGCTTCTCGCGGATTGCGCGGGCTAGACGAGCTCCACAGTTCGCTGCGCCGAGAAAGGTTTGTTTTTCGCCCTGCGCTCGCATTGCCCTACAACTTCAACGGCAAACATCGCACGCTTTACATCAGTCCCTGGGAAGAGCGCATCGTGGACCTGCTGCTGTATCGAGTGCTGAATCGCAGGCTGCATAGGTCGTTTTCGCAAAACACATACGCCTACCGCGACCGGGCCTTTGGACTGGACACATGCCAATGTCGAATCGCAAAGTTCCTCCGCAGCGGAGGCGAACCCATCTATCTCGTGAAGCGTGACATTGCGAATTACTTTGGAAGCGTAAACCATGACCTGCTGCTCGAGAGAGTACGCCTGATCATCGATGAAACTGACTACCTTTTCCGGCTTGTCGAACAGCGTATTGCGTTTTCCTATTCCGACAACGGACGCATTCAACACGCTCGGGTTGGCATTCCCTTCGGCAGCGCAATGGCATGTTTACTGGCGAATATTTACCTTCAGCAGTTAGATCGGCGTCTCGAAGCAATTCCCGAATTGAATTATTTCCGTTACGCCGATGATTTGCTTTTGATGACGCGAGACCGCCATAAAGCGATTGAAGGAGCGCAGGTTTTGGAAAGACTCTTGGCCGAACTGAGGCTCACGTGCAAGCCGAGCCATTCGGCAGAGATGGTTCTCTCGCGCAAAGCGACCTCGGACAACTACTTTGTGCCGGCTTCCCACTTCCGGCATCTTGGGCTGCGGTTTGACGCAGGTGGAGGAGTTTCGCTGGCGCGCGACAAGCAGCGAAAAATCCAGAATCTGTTTCGGTTTGCATTTCGGCGGAACCGAAGACGGTGGAAAAAAGCGACCGATGCATACAGCAAGGCGCGGCTGCTGGCGGACGTGGCAGCAGACGTTATTACGCGGGGCGTCCGCAACGTAGCGATCATCGATTACTACCTGAAGCATGTGGACGACGAGCAGCAGTTGCGTTTGCTTGACCGCTGGTTGGCGGAAGAAGTGCTGAGCCTGATCTTCGGTGGACACAAACAAAGCCACTTTCGGCGCATGAGCTTCACCGAATTGCGGGCTCTAGGTTTGCCGTCATTAGTGCATCGGCGCCGCCTGATCCTGCGCGGTGAAATTGAGAGTCCATTTTTTATGTGGCGCAAGCAACGCGCCGCACGAACGTTGAGGGGGACGGTTGCCAGGCTGTAAATCAGCCTTCTCCCCTGGCCCAAAAGCAGCAGCCACGTAAAGTCCGTGGGAGAGGACGGCTGCCTGTTGATGGGTGTTATGGAAAAGCTTGCCCGCTGAAGCGGAAGCTCGTTTTCTCAACCGTCCCCCTGAACGTTCCTGCATTTTCCGCAAACACTTTGATTTCACGCGAGGGACAGCGATGGGTTTCTTGAAATCATTGATCAATACCTTTTCCGGCGGCATGAACTGCCCGGCTTGTGGAATGCCGGGTGCCAGGAAGTCTGGAAATGAGATTGCCTGCCTGAATCCCCTGTGCCAGTACTTTGATCCTGCGAAACGCCCTGGCACATCGCCTTCGGTCCCAGAAACGCGGAGCGGTGAGGGGCGACAGCCTTCGAGTACACCGTCAGTGCCAGTGCCTCCTCCGGGCGAAACCGTCTCGATCAGTTACCGAAACTCTCAGGGCCAGGGGAAGACTTTCACCGCGGACAAGTCTTCTTTACGTCGCCGACACAATCACATCCTGGTGCGCGTGGGACCGAGTTGG